>NZ_BAAAXZ010000113.1:0-16332 GCF_039535865.1 Streptomyces thioluteus | reverse complement strand
ACGAGTCGGGGCGAGGCCTGGAACGAGGGCCAGGGGCGGAGCCCCGGCGGGGTTCCGGGACAGAGCCCCGGCAGGGGTCCAGGGGGCGTAGCCCCGGTGGGGGTCCAGGGGGCGGAGCCCCCGCCGGGGTGCAGGGGCGGAGCCCCGCCCACCGCGCGGAGCGCGGTGCCGGGCCGAGGGGCGGAGCCCCGGAAGAAACGGTGAAAGGGCGGGCCGGGGGGCACAACCCGCCCCCGCGGAAACCTCCGCGCCCGCGCCACCTCCTTCGTAGGCCGCGACGACGACCTCCGCCTCATCGCCGACGACCTCGGACGCCACCGCCTCGTCACCCTCCTCGGCCCCGGCGGCGCCGGCAAGACCCGCCTCTCGCAGGAGGCCGCCGAGGCCGCCGCCCGTGCGAACGACGCCTGGCCCGACGGAGTCTGGCTCGCCGAGCTCGCCCCCGTCGACGACCCCGGCACCGTCGCCGAGGCCGTCCTCACCGCGCTCGGCGGCCGCGAGACCGTCGTCCGCGGCAGCGCCGCCGCGGAGGGCCTGCGCGCCGCCGCCGACGGCGCGGGGCGCCGACCCCCTGGCCCGGCTCGCCGAACTGTGCGCGACCCGCCGCATGCTGCTCGTCCTCGACAACTGCGAGCACCTCGTCGACGCCGCCGCCCGGGTCGCCGAGACGCTCCTCGCCCACTGCCCGGGCGTGACCGTGCTCGCCACCAGCCGCGAACCCCTCTGCCGTACCGGGGCGAGTCGCTGCGGCCCGTGGAGCCGCTGCGGCCCCCGGTCGCGCTGCGGCTGCTCGCCGACGCGCGGCGCGGCCGCGCGCCCCGGCTTCCGGACCGAGGACGACCCGGTCCGCCTGCGCCGAGATCTGCCGCCGCCTCGACGGCCTGCCGCTGGCGATCGAACTCGCCGCCGCCCGGCTGCGGATGCTCACCCCCCGCGGCCTCGCGGACCGCCTCGACGACCGCTTCCGCCTGCTCACCTCGGGCAGCCGCACCGTCCTGCCCCGCCAGCAGACCCTGCGGGCGGTCGTCGGACTGGTCGTGGGAGCTGCTCGACGCGCCCGAACGCGCCGTCCTGCGGCGGCTGTCCGTCTTCGCCGGCGGCTGCGACCTCGCCGCCGCCGAGGCGGTGTGCGCCGACACCACCGGGGTGTACGGGCCGGACGTGCCCGTCCTCGTCGGTTCGCTCGTCGACAAGTCCCTGGTCGTCGGCCGCGCCCGCCGACGACGGCGAGATGCGCTACCGGCTGCTGGAGACCGTCGGCGAGTACGCCGGGGAGCGGCTGGACGAGGCGGGGGAGCGGACCGCCGTCGAGCGCCGGCACCTCGTCCACTACCGCGAACTCGCCCGCACCGGCGAACCGTTGCTGCGCGGCCCCGGCCAGCGGACCCTGCTGGGCGTCTGGAGCGCGAGCACGACAACTTCCGCACCGCCCTGCGCCGCGCGGCGAGTGCGCGGGACGAGCAGGAGATGCTGTGCCTGGTGCTCTCCCTCGCCTGGTTCTGGCAGCTGCGCGACCACCGCGCGGGACGCGTGCACCTGGACCGAGGCCGCCGTCGGCCTCGGCCCCGACCCGTTCGCCGAACCCGTCGAGCCGGCCCCGCCGTTGACCGAGCGGTGCATCGACGCCCCGCCGCCGATGCGTCCCGAGCTGCTGACCGAGGGCCCGGCGGCAGGCGCGCTGGTGTGGATGGTGAACCACGACACCGACATGCGCCTCATCAACTCCCCCGAGATGCAGCGGGACGTTGCGCAACGTCGTCGTCGCGTACGGGTCGGGCCGCCCGCAGAACCTCCGGTACCCGGGGGTCATGTGGTTCTACGCCCGGCTGCTCACCGCCGACTTCGACGGCCCTGTGGGAGTCCGTCGACGAGCTCATCGACGCTGCCGCGCGGCCGGCCTCGACTGGGAGCTCGCCTCCACCTCCAGCAACGGGCCAAGCTGCTGAACGAGCGGCCGGGCCGGGCCGACCAGGGGCTGCGGGACGCGCACGAGTCCCTGGAGATCTTCCGGCGCGTCGGGGACGCGTGGGGCGTGGCCGAGGCACTGTCCGGCCGGGCCGAGAGCCATGAGCGGCGCGGCGCCCTGGCCGAGGCCGAACGCGACTACCGGGAGGCCATCGACAGCGTCCGGGACCTGGGCGCCATCGCGCAGGTGCCGATGCTGAAGGCCCGCCTCGCCGACGTGCTCACGGAGGCGGGGCGGGTGGATGACGCCACGGGCGAACGGCTGTTGCTGGAGGCGTTGGACGAGGCCGAGGGGATGGGTCCCGACACGTCGTTCTTCATCCGGATCTCCCTCGGCGTGCGGCTCGCCCGCCGGGGGCGGACCGCCGCGGCGCGGGAGCTCTTCGACAACCTGATGGAGGAGTTCCGGAACCGTTCCATCAAGCTCTTCCTGGCCCTGATGGACGGGCTGTACGGCTGGATCGAGACCCTCGACGGGAACCCCGCCGCCGCCCTCCCGCGCATCCGCCGGGCGCTCGAGGTGAGGGACGACCCGTTCGTCCTGCTCGTCGCCGCGCACCTGCCCATGGCGCACCTGATGTACGGCGCCTACGCGCACTCCGAACTGCCCGGCGAGGAGCACGCGATGACCGGCGCCCGGCTGATCGGCGCGGCCGTCGCGCTGCGGCCGGCCGGGCTGTACGAGGCGTCGATCGAGCGGGAGATGCGCGAGCGCACGGAGGCGAGCCTGCGCGCGGCGCTCGGCGACGAGGCGTACGAGCGCGTACGCGCCGAGGGCGGCGGCCTCACGCTGGAGGAGGCCGCCGCCCTCGTCTGAGCGCCCGTCACGTTTTGTTGCGGAAGCGGGCGACGGCCAGCGGCGCCGTGACGACCGTGATGCCCACGGCCCAGGCCAGGGTCAGCCATACGGAGTGGCCCACCGCGCCGCCCCGGATCAGGGCGCGGGAGGCGTCGGCGAGGTTGGCCAGCGGGTTGTAGTCGACGAACGCCTTCAGCCAGCCGGGCATCGAGGTGGGCGGAGCGAAGATGGAGCTGCCGAACTGCAGCGGCAACAGCACGAGCATCGCCACCCCCCTGGACGGCCTGTGCCGTCTTCATGCTGAGGCCGACGAGTATGAAGATCCACATCAGCGAGGCGCCGAAGACCGCGCTGAGCGCGACCGCGGCGAACAGGTGCAGGACCGAGGTCTCCACCTCCAGCCCCAGCGCGAAGCCCACGGCGAGCTGGATGGCGACTGCGACGAGCAGCCGGAACAGCTCGCTGACGATCTTCGACACGAGGACGGACGACCGGGCGATCGGCATGGTCCGGAAGCGGTCCATGACGCCCTTGCGGAAGTCCTCGTTGACGCCGACGCCCACGGCCATGGCGATGTTGAGGCCGGTCATGGCGAGCAGGCCGGGCACCAGGTAGTTGACGTACTCCTGCTGGTTGCCCTTGCCGAACATCGCGCCGCCGAAGACGTACACGAACATCAGGGTGAAGATGATCGGCTGGAGCACGGCGTCGAACATCGACTCCGGGTCCTGCCGGATCGCCAGCAGATTGCGGCGGGAGAGGGCGCCGATGTGGCGCAGGTGGGAGCGGAGGGGGATACGGGTGTCCCCGGCGGGCGCGAGGGCTGTCGCCGCGCTCATGCGGAGACCTCCTGGAGATCGAGATCGAGAGAGCCGGTGTGGGATGCCTTCTGGCCGGTGATGGCCAGAAACACCTCGTCGAGGCTGGGCAGATGGGTGTTGATGTCGGCGAGGGCGATGCCGCGGGCGGCCATCAGGCCGACGACGGCGGTGAGTTGCTGGTCGCTGACGATCGGGACGTTGACCACGCCCTCGGCCGGGTCGGCGGTGGCGCCGGCGATCCCGTCGAGCCCGGCCTGGGCCACGGCCCCGACGACGCGCGGCAGTTTCGGCGCGGTCGGCCGGACGTATCCGGAGCGTGCGGCCGCCGACCTTCGCTTCAGCTCGTCGATCCGGCCGCCGGCGATCGCGCGTCCGCGGTCGATGACCGTCAGCTCGCTCGCGAGCTGCTCGGCCTCCTCCATGTACTGCGTGGTGAGCAGGACGGTGGCGCCCTCGCGCACCATGCCCTGCACCTCCGTCCAGACCTCGTTCCGCGTGCGCGGGTCGAGGCCGGTGGTCGGCTCGTCCAGGTAGAGCACGGACGGCCGGCCGATCATGGACGCGGCCAGGTCGAGACGGCGGCGCATGCCGCCGGAGTACTGCCCGGCGGGGCGCTTGGCGGCCTCGGTGAGGGAGAAGCGCTCCAGCAGGTCGTCGGCGCGGCGGCGGGCGTCCTTGCGGGAGAGGTCGAGGAGACGGCCGATCATGTACAGGTTCTCGAAGCCGGAGAGCTTCTCGTCGACCGAGGCGTACTGGCCGGTGAGCCCGATGACGCGGCGCAGCTGGCGGGGCTGGGCGAGGACGTCGTAGCCCGCGACGCGGGCGGTGCCGGCGTCCGGGCGGATCAGCGTGGAGAGGATTCTGACCAGGGTGGTCTTGCCCGCGCCGTTGGGCCCGAGAACGCCGAGGACGGTGCCCTCGCGGACGTCGAGGTCGACGCCGTCCAGGGCCTTGGTCGCGCCGTAGTGCTTGACCAGGCCGCGGACGTGGACGGCGGTGCCGCCGCCGTCGGGGATGTCTTTCTGCTTCATGCCGGTCAGCGTGGCAGGGGGTGCCGACAGGGTTCCGACATCGGGCCGACGGCGTTCCGACATGGCTCCGATGCCGGTGCGGGAGCGTGCCGGCGGGGGTTTTCTCCCCGTCCCGCCCTTTCACCGTTTCTCGCCGCGCTCCGCGCGGGGGCATCGCGGCTTCGCCGCGAGGTCCCCAAGCGCCGGACGGGCTGAATCAGCCCGTCCGGCGCTTCGGGGTGCAGGGGGGGCGGAGCCCCCGCCCCGCGGGACCGGCTAGTGGAACGCGTGCTCCGGTGCCGGGTACGCGCCGCCGACGACGTCCTCCGCGAACTCCCTCGCCGCGTCGCCCAGAACCTCGCGCACCTTCGCGTACTGCTTCACGAAGCGCGGGACGCGCCCGCCCGTCAGGCCGGCCATGTCCGTCCACACCAGCACCTGCGCGTCGCACTCCGCGCCCGCGCCGATGCCGACGGTCGGGATGTGCAGGCTGCGGGTGACCTCGGCCGCGAGCTCGGCGGGGACGAGTTCGAGGACGACGGAGAAGGCGCCCGCGTCCTGCGCGGCCTTCGCGTCGCGGAGGAGCTGCGCCGCGGCCTCCTCGCCGCGGCCCTGGACGGGGTAGCCGCCGTAGGCGTTGACCGACTGGGGGGTCAGGCCCACGTGGGCCATGACCGGGATGCCGGCCTGCACCAGCATCTCGATCTGGTGGGCGGACCGCTCGCCGCCCTCCAGCTTGACGGCCTGCACACCCGCCTCCTTCACCAGCCGCGTCGCGCTGCGCAGCGCCTGCACCGGGCCCTCCTGGTACGAGCCGAAGGGCAGGTCGCCGACGACCAGCGCGCGCTTGGTGCCGCGGACGACGGCCGAGGCGAGGACGGTGATCTCGTCCAGGGTGACGGGCACGGTGGACTCGTAGCCGAGGTGGCAGTTGCCCATGGAGTCGCCGACGAGCAGGACGGGGATGCCGGCCTCGTCGAAGACGGAGGCGGTCATCGCGTCGTAGGCGGTCAGCATGGGCCACTTCTCGCCGCGCCCCTTCGCGGCGGCGATGTCGCGGACGGTGATGCGCCGGGAGCTCGTCCCGCCGTACAGCGCCTTGCTGCTGTCGGGGGTCTTCACGGCATGCGTCGTCATGGCAATGGCTCCTGTGATGTTGTCGTCTCGAGGCGCCCTGACGGCGTCCCCGGATCGACTCCATGCTGACACGACGATCTCCCGGGAGGAAGTCACGGGGGGTGATGCTCGGGGTGGCGATCGGTGGCGATCGGCGGCGATCGGCGGGTGGCAATCGGCTCGTAAAGACTTTCCAATACGGAACGGGGTCGTATCGGAAAGGGCTTACCGTGTTCATATGACAATCCCGGCCGGTGACATACCGGCGCGCCAGGTCCCCGAGGCGGTGCACAGGAAGCGGTGGGCCATCCTCGCCGTGCTGCTGTTCAGCCTGCTCGTCGTCGTTCTCGACAACTCGATCCTCAACGTGGCGATGAAGACCATCGCCTCGCCGGCCCCCACCGGCCTGGGTGCCACCCAGAGCCAGCTGGAGTGGGCGATCAACTCCTACACGCTGGTCTTCGCGGGCATCCTGTTCACCGCCGGACTTCTCGGCGACCGGATCGGGCGCAAGAAGGTCCTGCTGTTCGGCATGACGGTGTTCGGGATCGGCTCGGTGCTCTCGGCCATGGCGGGCTCGCCGGGCGAACTGATCGCCTTCCGGGCGGTGATGGGCTTCGGCGGCGCGTTCGTGATGCCCGCGACGCTCGCGATCATCATGAACGTCTTCGAGCGCGACGAGCAGCCCAAGGCCGTCGGCATATGGGCGGGCGCGGTCGGCCTGGCGATCGCCATCGGCCCGATCACCGGCGGCATCCTGATCGACCACTTCTGGTGGGGATCGGTCTTCCTCGTCAACGTCCCGATCGTCATCTGCGGCCTGATCGCCATGGTGGCGCTCGTCCCCGACTCCAAGGACCCCCGGCCCGGCCGGCTCGACCCGGTCGGCGTACTGCTGTCGGTCGTCGGCCTGGTGCTGCTGGTGTACGGCATCATCAAGGGCGGCCAACTCGCCGACTTCTCCGACCCGGAGGTGTACGGCACGGTCGGCGGCGGCCTGCTCGTCATCGTCGCGTTCGTCGTCCACGAGCGGCGCACCGACCACCCGGCCCTGGACGTGCGCTACTTCCGCAAGCCGGCGTTCTCGGCGGCCGTCTCGTCCATCGCGCTGGTCTTCTTCGCGCTGCTGGGCGTCAGTTTCTTCAGCGTCTTCTACACACAGAGCGTGCGCGGCTACTCCCCGCTGCAGAGCGGCCTGTTGATGCTCCCGCTCGCCGCGGCGCAGATGTTCTTCGCGCCGCGCGCCCGTCTCGTCGTGGCCCGGTTCGGCGCCCGCGCGGTGTGCTGCGCCGGGATGCTGCTGGTGGCCCTGTCCATGGCCGGCTTCCTGCTGCTCGACGCGGACACCCCGATCTGGGTGCTGGAGGCGATCTTCTTCGTCCAGGGCACCGCGATGGCGCACATCATGCCGCCCGCCACCGTCTCGATCATGCAGACGCTGCCGCGGGAGAAGGCGGGCTCGGGATCGGCGGTGAACAACACCTTCCGCCAGATCGGCGGGGCGCTCGGCGTCGCCGTCCTCGGCTCGCTGCTCTCCACGACCTACCGCGACGGCATCGCCGGCCGGCTCGACGCCGTCCCCGGCCTGTCCGACGCCGCCCGGCACGCGGCCGGCGAGTCGATCGAGGGCACCCTCGCCGTCGCCGAGAAGCTCGGCCCGGCCGGGCAAGGCCTCGTCGGCCCCGCCAACGACGCCTTCCTGCACGCCATGCACGTCACGGCCCTGGGCGCCACGGCCGTCGCCGTGCTCGGCGCGCTCGTCGTCGGGATCTTCCTGCCCGGCAGGGGCGCCGCGGCCGGCGCGCCCGGCGCGGGACGGGCGGCCGAGCGGCAGCAGGAAGGGGCCGACGCATGAGTGCCACGAGCCCCCTCCCCGCCCAGCCGCGCGGCCGCCCGCGCAGCGCCGCCGCCGGCACCGCCGTGATCGAGAGCGTCCTGCGGCTGCTGGAGGAGGGCGTCACCGTCAGCGAGCTGTCGATGGAGCGCATCGCCCGCGAGGCCGGTGTCGGCAAGGCCACCGTCTACCGGCGCTGGGCCGGCAAGGAGGCGCTGATGCTGGACGTGCTGCGCTCCCTGGACGAGCGCAGCCCCGAGCTCCCCGGCACCTCGGTCCGCGACGACCTCGTCGCGCTGCTGGAGTTCCTGCGCCGGCGCGGCCTGGCCAAGCGCTCCTCCGCCGTGATGCGCACGGTCGTCGCCGAGGTGCAGGCCCGGCCCAGGGTCTGGAAGGAGTACCACGAGACCGTCGTCTCCGCCCGGCGCGAGGCGTTCCTCGCGGTGCTGCGGCGGGGGGCGGCCACCGGGGAGATCCGCGCCGACGCCGACCCGGAGCTGCTCACCGACCTGTTCGTCGGCCCGATGCTGGCCCGGGTCGTGCTCCACGAGTGGAAGGAACTGCCCGAGGGGCTGGCCGAGCGGATCGTCGACACCGTCCTGCAGGGCGTCCGTCCGGCGCTCTGAATGTGCTCTGTACGTGCCCTGAATGTGCCCGTTGTGTCACAGCAGGCCGCCCCGGCCCGGACCGAGGAACCCGTCCTGGCCGGGGCGCCGTCCTCCTCCCCGAACGGAAGCCCCCGCCCGTGGTGATCACGACTCGTGCTTGATCACCTATGGTCGGGTCCGGGGGTTCGCAGCGAGACCGAGTGAGGACGACGGATGCCACAGGCGCACGTGCAGGAGACGGACCACGGAGGAGCGGGTCCGGAGCGGGCCGGCTCCGGGGTCCGGCGCCTCGCGGACCGGTGGCGGGGCCCCGGGATCTGGCGGCGCGGCCTGCTGATCGCGATCCTCGCGGCCGTGCTGGGCCTGCTGATGCTGCTGCACGGCCAGATCCCCAACCGGGTCGGCAACCTCGGCAGCCTCGCGGAAACCTTCCTCCCCTGGTTCGGGCTCCTCGTCCCCGTCCTGCTCGCCCTCGCCCTGTGGCGGCGCTCGGCGACCGCGCTGATCGCGGTGCTGCTGCCGGCCGTCGCCTGGCTCAACCTCTTCGGCGGGCTGCTGACCGACAAGTCGGGCTCGGGCGGCAACTTCACCGTCATCAGCCACAACGTCAACGCGGAGAACCCCGACCCGGCCGCCACCGCCCGATCCGTCGCCGCGGCGGGGGCGGACGTGGTGGCCCTGGAGGAGCTCAAGCCGGAGGCCGCGCCGGTCTACGAGCGGGCGATGGCCGCCTCGTACCCGTACCACTCCGTGCAGGGCACGGTCGGCATCTGGAGCAAGCACCCGATCACGGACGCGCGCCCCGTCGACATCAAGATGGGCTGGACGCGGGCGCTGCGCGCCACCGTCAGCACCCCGCAGGGCCCGGTGGGCGTGTACGTCGCCCATCTGCCGTCGGTGCGCGTCAAGTTCAACGCCGGCTTCACGGCCGGTCAGCGCGACAACAGCGCGGCCGCGCTCGGACGGGCCATCTCGGCGGAGCAGTTGAAGAAGGTCGTGCTGCTCGGCGACCTCAACGGCACCATGAACGACCGGTCGTTGGCGCCGGTGACCTCGCAGCTGCGGTCGGCGCAGGGCGCGGCGGGGGACGGCTTCGGCTTCAGCTGGCCGGCGAGCTTCCCGATGGCGCGGATCGACCAGATCATGGTGCGGGGGATGGACCCGGTGGACGCCTGGACCCTGCCCGACACGGGCAGCGACCACCTGCCGGTGGCGGCCCGGGTCAAGCTCTGACCCTCCCGCTCCGGGGCTCCGGCGCACACTGGACATATGTGCCGCAGCATCAAGACGCTCAGACCACCGGTCACCCAGGACCCCACCGGGGACGACATCCGCGCCGCCGCCCTCCAGTACGTCCGCAAGGTGTCGGGCTTCCACACGCCGGCCGCCCACAACCGGGCCGTCTTCGACGAGGCGGTCGAGGCGGTGGCGGAGGCCACGGCCAGGCTGCTGGAGGGGCTGGTCGTACGCCACGGATGACGCGGTGCGGGCCCGCTCCGACGGGATCCGCGACCGTGACCGTCAGGCCTGTTCCCGCCACCGGTTCGTGATCGGCAGGCGCCGGTCCTTGCCGAAGCCCTTCGGTGAGATCTTCGTGCCCGGCGGGTACTGGCGGCGCTTGTACTCGGCCGTGTCCACCAGGCGCAGCACGCGGGTCACCAGCTCCGGGTCGAAGCCCTCCGCCACGATCCTCTCGCGGCCGTGGTCGCGGTCCACGTAGAGCTCCAGGAGGCGGTCGAGGACGTCGTAGTCCGGGAGCGAGTCCGTGTCGACCTGCCCCGGCCGCAGCTCGGCGCTGGGCGGCTTGGTGATGGAGTTCTCGGGGATGGGCGCGGTTTCGCCGCGCTCCTCCGCGGCGCGGTTGCGCCATCGGGCGAGGCGGAAGATGCCGGTCTTGTAGACGTCCTTGATCGGGCCGTACGCGCCGACGGAGTCGCCGTAGAGGGTCGAATAGCCGCACGCCAGCTCGGACTTGTTGCCCGGGGCGAGGACGATGTGGCCCTCCTGGTTGGAGAGCGCCATCAGCAGCGTGCCGCGCAGCCGCGCCTGGAGGTTCTCCTCCGCCAGGCCGGTCAGCCCGAGCGCGCCCATGTAGGCGTCGAACATCGGGGCGATCGGCCGGATGCGGAAGTTCAGCCCGGTGCGCCGGGCGAGCTCCTCGGCGTCCGCGACCGAGTGCTCCGAGGAGTAGCGGGACGGCATGGCCACGCCGTACACGTTCGCCGCGCCCACCGCGTCGCAGGCGATCGCGGCGACGAGCGCCGAGTCGATGCCGCCGGAGAGCCCGATCAGGACGCTGCGGAAGCCGTTCTTGGCGATGTACGCGCGCAGGCCCGTCACCAGGGCCTGGTAGACCTCCGCGTCGTCGTCGAGGTGGTCGGCGACGGTGCCGGGGAAAGCCGGTTCGTAGGCCGCGACCGGATCGGTGGTGAGCGTGACGTGGTCGATGCGCAGGCCGTCGTCCACGGTGCCGGAGGGCGCCTCGGCGGGGGCCGTCGGCAGCTCCAGATCCAGGACGAGGCAGCACTCCTCGAACTGCGGGGCCCGGGCGATCACCCGGCCGTCGCGGTCGACGACGATCGAGTCGCCGTCGAAGACGAGCTCGTCCTGGCCGCCGGTGGTGGCCAGGTACGCGGTGGTGCAGCCGGCCTCCTGGGCGCGCTTGCGCACCAGCTCCAGGCGGGTGTCGTCCTTCTCCCGCTCGTACGGCGAGGCGTTGACCGAGACCAGCAGCCCGGCGCCGGCCGCGCGGGCGGCGGGGACGCGGCCGCCCTCCTGCCACAGGTCCTCGCAGATGGCGAGTGCCACGTCCACGCCGCGTACGCGGATCACGGGCATCGTGTCGCCCGGGACGAAGTACCGGAACTCGTCGAAGACGCCGTAGTTCGGGAGGTGGTGCTTGGCGAACGTGAGCGCGGCCGTGCCGCGGTGCAGGACCGCGGCGGCGTTCAGCGGCGCCCCCGCCGGGCGGCCGAGCCGGGGCTCGTCCGCCTCGGACCGGTCCAAGTAGCCGACGACGACGGGCAGTTCGCCCAGGCCTTCGTCGCTGAGCCGGGCCGCGAGGGCGTGCAGGGCGGCCCTGCTCGCCTCGACGAAGGAACGGCGCAGGGCCAGGTCCTCGACGGGGTAGCCGGTGAGCACCATCTCGGGGAAGACGGCGAGGTGGGCGCCGCGGTCGGCGGAGTGGCGGGTCCAGCGGAGGATCGACTCGGCGTTGCCGGCCAGGTCGCCGACGGTGGAGTCGATCTGGTTGAGGGCGAGACGGAGTTGTGCCACGGGGTCAGTTTAATCGTCTGCTTGACGCGATGGGGGGTTGTCGGGGGAAGGTGCCCCGGTCCCGCCCTAATCCGTTTTCGCAGGGGGCTGCGCCCCTGCGCCACCCCGCGGGGCTCCGCCCCCTGCGCCCCCGCAACGCGGCTGCGCCGCGTTCGTCCTCAAGCGCCGGACGGGCTGAATCAGCCCGTCCGGCGCTTGAGGACAGCGCCCGCAGGGCGCTTCGGGGTCCAGGGGGCGAAGCCCCCGGCGGGGTGCAGGGGCGAAGCCCCGCCACCGCCCGGAGGGCGGTTCGGGGCCGGGGCCCCGCCCGGGAAACGGAGAAAGGGCGGGGCGGGGCGAGTGACCTACCTCCGGTACCCGACCAGCGTCATCATCCCGCTCTCCCCGTGGTACACGTTGTGGCAGTGGAGCATCCACACCCCGGGATTGTCCGCGTCGAAGTCCACTTCCACCCGCTTCCCCGGCAGCACGATCACCGTGTCCTTCCGCGGCCCCCCGCCCGGCAGGGCAAACGTGTGGCCGTGCAGGTGCATCGGATGCCACATCCCGGTCCTGTTGACGAACGCGAGGCGCACCCGCTCGCCCGCCTTCACCGGATACCGGTCGGAGGACGCGTACCGTCGCCCGTTGATCGCCCAGTCGTACTTCGTCATCGAGCCGGTCAGCTCGAACACCAGCGTCCGGTCCGGGCGCCGCGACGGCAGCGCCACCGTGTCGTCCGCCCGGAGCCGGTCCGCCGTGAGCGGAGTGGCGTCCAGTTCCTTCGGGCGGACGTCCGCGTCCGGCGCGGAGCCGCCGCCGGTGCGCAGCAGCGCCAGCGCCGTCCGCTTCTTGCCCTCCGCGAGCGCGGTCAGCGGGAAGACACCGTCCCCGGCGGTGACCAGTACGTCGTACCGCTCGCCCATGCCCAGCAGCAGCGAGTCCGTCTCCACGTGCCGGACGGGGAAGCCGTCCGTGTGCGTGACGGTCATGCGGTGGCCGCCCAGCGCCACACGGAACGCCGTGTCGCCGCCCGCGTTGACGAAGCGGACGCGGATCCGGTCGCCGGGCTTGGCCGTGAAGGTCTCCGGCGCGTCGGGGGTGCGGCCGTTGACCAGGTAGTACGGGTAGGCGACGTCGCCCGCGTCCCCGCCCAGGACGGGGCTGGTGGCGCCCATCAGCATCCGCGAGGGGCCGTCGGACGAGACAGAGGCGGAGGTCATCGACATGTGGTGCATGCCGCCCATGCCGCCGCCCATGTCGTGGGACATTCCCTTCGCCAGCTCCGCCATCACCGCGTCCGGCGTGCTCCCCTCCACCCCGTCCACCCAGTCGTCCAGGACGACGACCCACTCCTTGTCGTACTTCAGCGGCTCCTTCGGGTCCTCGACGATCAGTGGCGCGTACAGCCCCCGGTCCTGCTGCACGCCCGAGTGCGGGTGGACCCAGTACGTGCCGGGGTGGGTGACCGCGAAGCGGTAGTCGAACGCGGCGCCCGGGGCTATCGGCCGCTGTGTGACGCCCGGGACGCCGTCCATGTCGTTGCGGAGCGGGAGGCCGTGCCAGTGCAGGGAGGTCGCCTGCGGCAGGTGGTTGGCGAGGCGGAGCGCGAGCGTGTCGCCGGCGGTGACGCGGATCTCCTTGCCGGGGAGGGTGTCGCCGTAAGCCCAGCTGGTGACCTTGCGGCCGCCCAGGTCGAGCTCGGTGCGGGCGGCGGTCAGCTTCACCTCGCGGACGGGGCCGGTGGCACGTCGCCGGGTCTCGGCCGCGGCGACCTCCTTGCCGTCCGGTTCGATGTACGAAGCGGCGGGCGAGGGTGCGGAAGAAGGCGACGAGTCCGAGCAGGCGGTGAGCAGGCCGCCGGCGGCCGTGGCGAGGCCGGCGCCGAGCACGGCGCGGCGCGTGGTTGTGCGCATGAGTGGGTGCACCTCTGTGGTGTCGGTGGAGTACGGGTACGAGCGCGCGGGCGCTCCTACACGCGCAGCACCGACAACCGGGCGAGGGCCTTGTGCCGTGGCGGCGGGGGATGGGGCCACAGCGCGTACGCGAACCGGGCGCGCACGGCGGCGCCCGCGGCACCGGCCGGGCGCCGCAGGAAACGCAGGGCCAGCAGCAGGACCATCGTCCAGCCCGCGCCGAGCACGGCGAGGCAGACGGACATGGGGTCCAGGCCGAGGCGGTGGTGGGACGGCGGGGGAGCGGCGTGGTCGCCGTCGCCGTCGTGGGCAGCGGCCGCGGGGTGCGCCTGCACCGCGTGAGCCGCCGGCGGCGCGTCGTGCCCCGTCGTCGGATGCCCCAGCGTGTGCATCGTCACGATGCCGAGGAGCAGCGCGGCGAACAGCAGCAGACGGCCGCACCACGTGCCGGCCGCCTTCCCCCGTCCGCGCATCACGAGCCTCCCGAGCCCTCCCGCTCCTTCGCCGCACCCTACCCCCTCGGGGTATCCGCACCGCCGGGGGCCCGGGCGGCCGATGTGCGCACAAGGGGCCCCTTGCCCGATGATGGGGCGTACCGATCGACTGCTTGGCCCCGAAGGACGCTCTCCCCCCTCATGACCCTCACGGAACAGACCGGGGACGAACGTCCCACCGCCACGCGCCCCTCGGAAGCCGCCCCGGCCGCCTCGACCGCCCAACAGGCCGTACCCCAGCAGCAGTTCATCTCCTGGGCGACGCTCGCCCTGATGACCACCGCCTCCGTGGCGAACCTGCGGCCCGCCCCGTCCATGGCCCTCTACGGCCTGGCCGCGGTCTTCCTCTACCTCCTCCCCGCCGTCGTCTTCCTCCTGCCGACGGCCCTGGTCTCCGCCGAGCTCGCCTCGGGCCGGCCCGGCGGGATCTACCGGTGGGTCAGCGAGGGGCTGTCCAAGCCGCTCGGGCTTCCTCGCCGTGTGGTGCCAGTTCGCGATGACCATCGCGTACTACCCGAGCCTGCTCGCCTACGTGGCCAGCACGTTCGCGTACGTCATCGACCCCTCGCTCGCGGACAACGGCCTCTACGTCGCCCTCGTGATCGTCGTCGTCTACTGGGGCGGGCGTGCTGATCTCCGCGCGCGGCACCAAGGCGGTGGCCGGGCTCGCCGGCCTGGGCCTGGTGATCGGCACGCTGATCCCCGGCGCCGTGCTCGTCGTCCTCGGCCTGGTCTTCCTCGCCCAGGGCAACCCGTCCGCCGCGCCCATGGACACCGGGCACGTCCTGCCGCCGTGGACCGGCCCGGCCAGCCTCGTGCTGATCGTCGGCAACTTCCTGTCCTACGCGGGCATGGAGATGAACGGCGTCCACGTCTCGTCGCTGCGCGAGCCCGGGCGGCAGTTCCCGCGCTCGGTCTTCCTGGCCACCGGGCTCGTCCTGCTGATCTTCATTCTGCCCGCGCTGGCCATCAGTTGGGTCATGGCCGGGCGAGGACCTGAGTCTCACGGCCGGGGGTGATGCAGGCGTTCCAGGGCTTCTTCGACCACTTCCACGTGGGCTGGCTGACCAAGGTCGTCGGCGTCCTGCTGGTCACCGCCGCGCTCGGCGGCATGCTCGCCTGGCTGGCCGGGCCGTCGCGCGGCCTGCTGATGGTCGCCGGCAGGAGGGCTACCTCCCGCCCGTCCTCCAGAAGCTCAACAAGCACGGCGTGCAGCAGAACATCATGGTCGCCCAGGGCGTCCTCACCACGCTGATCGCGCTCGCCTACGCCTTCCTGCCGGACGTCTCCAGCGCGTACTGGATCTTCTCCGTCGTCACCACGCAGATCTATCTGGTGGTCTACCTGCTGATGTTCGCCGCGGCGGTGTGCGGCTGCGGGAAGCTCCGGCCCGCGCAGGAGGGCGGCTTCCGGGTCCCCGCGCTGAACGTCGTCGCGGGCGTCGGCTTCGTCTCCTCGTTGGCGGCCCTGTGCATCGGCTTCGTGCCGCCGGAGCAGTTCGGCGGGCAGCCGCTCTGGCGCTACCTGCTGATCGTCGGCGGCGGGCTGCTGACGCTCGGCTTCCTCGCGCCGCTGGCGTTCCTGAAGTTCCGCAAGCCGCACTGGGTCGCTCCCGACGGTACGGCTCCGGACCGGCGCTCCGGCTGACCTGCCCGCCCGGGTACGGTCGTTGGCATGACTGCCGTACAACGTCCGCCGGGCCGGATGATCCGGGTCGGCGGCGTGCCGCTGCATGTGCTGCGCGAGGGCTCCGGGCCGGTGTGCGTCCTGAGCCCCGGGCTGGGCATGGGCTGGTTCGACTGGGAGCCCGTCGTGCCGCTGCTCGCGCCGCACCGCACGGTCGTCCGCTTCGACCGGCCCGGGCTCGGCTTCAGCGCCCCCGCCGCCGGGCCGCCGACCGCCGCGGCGGAGGCGGCACGGATCGCGGGCGTCCTCGACGCGCTCGGCCTCGGCGGGCCCGCGACGGTCGTCGGCCACTCGCTGGCCGGGTTCCACGCGGAGGCGTTCGCCCGGCTGCACCCGGAGCGCACCGCCGGGCTCGTCCTCGTCGACGCCAGCGTCGAGGAGAACGCGCGGCCCATGCCCGCCCCGGCCCTGCGCACCGCCGTCGCCCGGGCGCGCGGCCACGCCTACGCGGCCGCCGGCCTCCCGCGCGCGCTCGGCCCCGCGCTGCGGCGGCTGACCGTCCGCGCGTCCTCGGTCCGCGGCGCGGACCCCGTCCCCGACGACCTCGTGCGCCGCACGTACGGCACCGGCCGCGTCGCCCGCGCCCTGCTCATGGAGAACGCGCGCTACTGGGACGTCGCGGCCGAGGTCTCCGCGCTCCGCTCGTCCCGCCCCCTCCCGCCCGTCCCGGTCACGGTCCTCGCGGCCGCGACGGGAAGCGGCTCCTGGCTGGAGCGGCGGCGGCTCCAACGCCAGTGCGCCCTGGCGGAGTTGCTCGACGCCCGCTTCGAGGCGGTGGCCCCGGCGGGGCATCTGGTGATGTACGACCGGCCGGGCGTGGTGGCGGGG
>NZ_BAAAXZ010000112.1:0-48888 GCF_039535865.1 Streptomyces thioluteus | reverse complement strand
TATGCGCCAGAACTGGGAGCACTACTGAGACGGGGTCGTAGGGAAGATATTGTCTCCACCAATTCCCCTTCCTTTCGTCCCCCAATCCCGCCCACTGCACGTGCATCTGCCCCTTTCGCATACCGCCCTGTCGCCATTGAGTGAACCAGAGTGCGCGCATACGACTTGTACTTCACTGTCCGACGTTTGCTCAGTGTTAGTTAGCTCTCTTGTGAGGGGTGCTCGTGCAAGTGTGGTTTGTTCGCGTATTCTGTGTCTTTCTCCCTACGCTCCTTGTTGTCTGATGGGTTGTCTGCTGCCTAGGGACTGGCGGGACTTTTCCTCCGTCCCGTGCAGTCGTTAATGTCTCTGCCTTTATGTCTCCTGCTTCCTGTCTCTCGGTCGCCCTTTGGTTCGCGATAGGCCGTGTTCGCACGGGCCCGCCGTCTTCCATCACGCGGTTGAATCACCTTGAACCGGTGGGGTGGTTTCAGGGACTTCATGACGACCGTGGCACTTGTGCCGTTTCTCGGAGCTGGTGACCAATAGCTGCCATGCTCTACCCGCCCACCGGGGATTTCCTCCCGCCCGGACGGGATATCGAAGCCGCCCATACTGCCCATTCCATCTTCGTATTGCGGTTGAGTCGCTGTGTGGGGTCGCGTGTCTCTTGGTAGTGTTGTCGCTGGTTGCGCGTGACTCCCGAGCGACGTAGAGCCTGCGTCGCGCGCGGGACGGACACGTGCGACGAACACGGGCTGCGGCCTGCTCTCTGAGTGGAGCTAACTACTTCAGCGTGTACGCTGTGGTCCTGCGGCACCCCCTGGTGGGTCTTGGCGCCCGTTGTGCGTCGTGTGCAGAGGTGGTCTGTGGCTAAATGTGTTTCCATGGCTATGCGCCCGTGCAATGACAGGGTCGGCGGCCGTTGGCACCCGTCGGCCGATCGTTCACTTCCTGGCGATCGTGTCGTTGTGGAGTCACCTCGCGGTCGTGTTCCGAATCGTACACCACTATCGTGCGACGATAGTATCGAATTTTACCGTCCTTGTCTCCCTAATCAGCATATTGGCCTCGTATCGTATCCGTCCGTGCGCGGGTATGTGTCAATGAGTGAAGCCGGCTGTTCGCATCTGCAATCATCTGTGGTGTGGCGGGAGTTGCGAACGGCAACCCCGCCACCCGGCAACTTCGCGAACTCCACGCAGGATCCCTGCGAGTTGGAGTATCTGCTCTTCCGCCAGACGACGTCATCGATGCCCGACGCGACCATGCCGTTGTGGACGTGTGGCACTGGAGACTCCCGGATCGCCGCAGGGGGATGCAACTTCTCCGGATCATAGCCGCGGTTCACATGCTCCGGCACGAGCAGATGCACGTGCACTGACGGTGTTTGCCCTGCTACGGAAGAGGTTTCGCCGCTTCCGCAGCAGCCCGGCGAAAGCGAAGCGGGGTCACCGCTTCCGCAGATATCCGATCAACCGCGCATAACTCTCGGCGCCGTGGCCGTCCGCCACGGCCTTTCGCACCAGCCCCCGGAGGAGTTCGGGAAACTCCGGGTCGATCCCGCGGAGCTCGCTGGCGTGCACGAGGATGTCCATCGTCATCAGATGGAGATCCAGCGGAAAATCCCCGCCCGCCGCCGACCCCGAATCCACCTGGCGGGCACAGTCGTTCATGAACACCCCGACCGTATTCATCCACCGGCGGGCGACGTCCGTGAACGCGGTCGCCGACACCCCGCCGCCGGAGTCGGCCCCGACGATCGCGGTGCTGTGCAGCCACCCGGTGAGCGTGCCCCACATCAGCCCCAGCAGTGCCGTGTCGTACACGGAGGGCAGCCCGGGATCCTCCGCCACGTGCACCGGGTCGCCCAGCGCGCCGAGGACGGAGCAGTGGGCGTCGAAGACGGCCCGCGGACCGCCGTAGAGCAGGAGGGCGCCCGGATCGCCGATGCGGCCCGGCGTCGACATGACCACCCCGTCCAGGTAGCCGGCGCCGCAGCGCCCGGCCCACACCGCCGTCTGCCGCCCGTCCCCCGGCGGCCCCGAGGTCAGATTGACGACCGCACGCCCCTTGAGCGCCCCGGACACCGGCTCCAGAACCTCCAGGACCGCGTCGTACGTGGACACGCAGATCACCGTCAGCGGGCTCGCCGCCACGGCCTCCACGGCGGTACGCGCCACCGCCGCTCCCCGGGCGGCCGGCGCCTCCGTCTTCCCCGGCGTGCGGTTCCAGACGGTCGTGCCGTGGCCGGCCGCGAGGAAGGCCCCCGCTAACGCCGCCCCCATCGACCCCATCCCGAGCACACTCACTTCCGATCCCATAATTCCCCCTACTTCCCTCGGAGTTGCACGGACCAGCGATCCAGGTACGCCGTAAGTGCCCGCCGGTCGGTCGCCCGCGCGCGCAGCCCCACGTGTCCGTCGGGCCGTACGAGCAGCAGCGTGCCGTCCGGCAGCGCGTCGGTGCGGATGCGGAAGGCCGCGACGGGCAGGGCGTAGCGCCCGGTGATCCGCCGCAGGTCCGCGGTCCCGTCACCGGTCACCAGGGCCGACCACCGCTGGTAGGACAGCAGCTCGTGCAGCCGCCCGGGACCGGTCTCGCTGACGACGTCCCAGTCCGGCACCCGGTCCCCGGGCCGGAGCCCGCCCCCCTTGGACCGACCCTTGAACCGCCCCTCCGCGGACAGCTCACTGCCGCGGTGGTTCCTCCCGAAATCACTGAGCAGTTCGCCGCCGCGGCGGGTGAAGCGCTCGCTGCGCAGGACGTGCGGCAGGATCAGGCGTATAGCGGCCAACGTCCGCCGGTCCGGGGGCAGTTCGAGAATGTTGCGCCGCATGTGGCGCATGACGCGGAGGGCTGTACGGCGCTGTTCGGCGTCGTACGTGTCGAGCAGCGCCTCCGGGCACCATCCGTGGTGGACGGCGGCGAGCTTCCAGCCGAGGTTGTGGGCGCCGAGCAGCCCGGTGTTGAGGCCCCGGCCGCCGATCGGGGCCCACAGGTGGGCGCTGTCCCCCAGCAGCAGCGCGGGCCCGCTGCGGAAGCGGGCGGCGATGCGGTCGTGGAAGCGGGCGCGGTTGGCCCAGTGCGGCTCGGTGGGCCGGAGCCGTACGCCCTCCTCGCCGGTGGCGCGGGCGACGACCTCCTCCATCTCCGCCCGGCCGGGCGGCTCTTGGCGACCGGGGTCCGGATCCGCGAGGAAGGCGAAGAGCCGGATGGCACCGCCGGGAACGGGGTCGCAGATGAGGGAGACGCCGTGGTTGATGAAGATCCGGGTGACCTCCGGGCGGTACGGGTGGCTCCACTCGGGGACGGCATTGAGCTGCACGCACTGGAGGTTGACGCGGCGCTCCCCTTCGAAGGCGGCGCCGATGCTCTTCCGTACGAGGCTGTGGGACCCCTCGGCCCCCACGACCCACCGGCACCCGACGGTCCGGGTACGCCCTTCCGGCGTCCGGAGATCGACCTCGGCCCCGCCCTCCCCCACCCGGACCCCGACGGCCTCCGTCCCCCACTCCACGTCCGGCCCCCACAGCCGCATGCGCCCGCGCAGGATCGTCTCGATGGCGTCCTGCTCGATCCCGAGCGGCACCGGGAACGCGGTGTCCTCCATCGGCATCTCCTGCGCCCCGACGCACCGCCCGGCCACGTGGAACTCCCCCCGCGCGAGCGGCAGTCCCTCCGCCATGAACCCGTCCGCGCAGCCGAGATCCCGGAGCGCCTCCAGGGCGCGCTGCCATACGACGCTGGCGCGCGGCTCCTGCCTGCTGTCCGCCCTCTTGTCGACGACGACGGCGTCGACCCCGTACCGCCGCAACGCGACGGCGAGCGCGAGCCCGGTGGGGCCTGCGCCGATGACGACGACGTCCCGAATATCCCTGATGGCATGATCCATCGGGCCTCCCCCTGTTGGGGTTGATTGTGGGGTATGGGCAAGGTCGGCCTCAATGGCGCGTGTTGGGTGGGTGGGGGTGTGTTTTTGCCCCAGCCCCGCCCTTTCACCATTTCCTCCGGGGCAAGCCCCGGACCCGACAGACAGTCCTCCGGCCTCCGGGGCGGGGGCTGCGCCCCCCCTGCACCCCGCCGCATCGCCCTACGGGCGGTGTCCTCAAGCGCCGGGCGGGCTGGCTGACTCGGTCTGTCCGGAGGTTGCCCCCTCGGGGCAGCTTGAGGGGGAATGCGGCGTAGCCGTGTTGAGGGGGGTGCGGGGGCGGAACTCTGGCGGGGGCACAGGGGGCGAAGCCCCCGCCGGGGTGCAGGGGCGGAGCCCCGCCACCGCGCGGAGCGCGGTTCGGGTCCGGGGCCCCGCCCCGGGGAAACGGTGAAAGGGCGGGGCTGGGGCAAGCAAAACGCCCAGGCCACCCCCGTTGTCAGACCCCCCTGCCAAACTGATGCGCACCGGCCGGCGGAGACGGACCACGGGGGTGCCCGTCTCCGCCGCACCGGCAAAAAACCACCCCCAAGTGGCCCACCACCGCGAGCGATCACCCCCCACCCCCACGCACCATTACGGCAGGAAAGCAAGCCACCACACCGCCGCCGGGGAGTGACCCGTGATGACCCTCAGCCTCGCCCAGCTGAGCCGCTGCACGATCGCCGTCGACCTCGGCGCGTCCCGCACCCGCGTCTACGCCCGCAGCACCGGCCTGATCGTGGACGAGCCGTCCATCGCCGCGGTCAACACCAGGACCGGCTCGCTCATCGCCGTGGGCGCCCTCGCCGAGGGCATGGCGGGCCGCACGCCGGCCCACATCCGTGTCGTCAGACCCGTATCCGGCGGCACGGTCGTCGACATCGACATGGCCCAGCGCATGCTGCGCCACCTCATCAGCGACAAGATCCGACGGGCCTGGCGCCGCAAGCCCCTCCTCCGCGCCGCCGTCTGCCTGCCGCATGACGCGGAGCCGATCGCCCAGCGCGCCGCCGTGGAGACGCTGACCGGCCTCGGCGCCCGCCGCGTCGAGCTGGTGGACACGCTCGTCGCCGCCGCCGTCGGCTGCGGGCTGCCCGTCCAGCTCCCCGAGGCGACGATGATCATCGTCTGCGGGGCGGCGTCCACGCAGGTGGCCGTCCTGTCGCTCGGCGCGATCGTCGCGGCGGAGAAGGTCCAGGTCGGCGGCGACGCGATCGACTACGCGGTCGTCCAGCATCTGCGCAGCGAGCACGAGCTGATGCTCCCCACCCAGGGCCTCTACCCGCTCCACATGGCCCTGAGGGCCGACCGCCTGGCCGGCGGCGGCACCGAGACCGAGGTCCGCGGCCGCGACGTCGCGACGGGCCTGTCCCGCACCGTCCTCGTCAGCACCACGCACGTGCGCAACGCGATCCACACCCCGCTGACGGCCGTTCTGGACGCCATAGGGCGCGTGCTCCGCGACTGTCCGCCCGACCTCGTGGCGGACCTGGGCACCCGTGGCGTGATGCTCGCCGGCGGCAGTGCCCTTCTGCCGGGACTGGACACGATGATCGAGGACGCGACGGGCATGACCGTGCACATCGCGGAGAATCCGGACCACTGCTCGGTCCTGGGCCTGGGGATGATGATGGAGGGGAAGGTCAAGCCGATGACCATCGACCCCTTGGTCATGCGCTGACGAACCCCTTGGGAACTTCTTTAACTCCAGAGCAGTTCAGCCTGTGCAAGCACGTTTTCCACAAGGAGAGACACGCACATGGCGCTCTGGGACCGGCTCAAGGAATCCGCCACGACGATGCAGGGGCAGCTGGTCGCGAAGAAGAACGAGCTCAAGAGCGGCGCGTTCCGCGACGCGAGCATGGCGATGTGCGCCCTCGTGGCCGCCGCCGACGGCTCGGTGGACGCCTCCGAACGGCAGCGCGTCGCCTCGCTGATCGCCACCAACGAGGTCCTGCAGAACTTCCCGGCGGACGACCTGCACGCCCGCTTCACCGACTACTGCCAGAAGCTCGCCGTCGACTTCGACTTCGGCAAGGTGAGCCTGATGCAGACCATCGGCAAGGTCGCCAAGAAGCCGACCGAGGCCCGCGCGGTCATCCAGATCGGCATCGTGATCGGCGGCGCCGACGGCGACTTCGACAAGGACGAGCAGGCGGTCGTCCGCGAGGCGTGCTACGCACTGAGCATCGCCCCGTCGGAGTTCGACCTCTAGACAAGATCCGATAGACGGAAATCCGGAAGCGCGGGCCGCCCAGAGGATGTTGGCGACCCGCGCTCCCTTGGTCCGCTCAGGCCGGCAATGTCACGGAAGAGTTCCGGCCGGCGGACGCTTTCTTGTGGCCGTTGCTGCTGCCGTTCACCTGGCCCGACCACGTGCCCAGGGCGATCTCCGCGGTGATGCCCGGCCCGAACCCGGCGATGACACCGCGCGCGGAGTGCGCGGCACCGCCGTCCTGGAACAGCCTCTCCAGCGCGTCGAAGACGACCGCGCTCGCGATGTTCCCCCGCTCGACCAGCGTCTGTCGGCTGTAGCGGAACATGTTCTGCTCCAGCTCCAGATACTTGCCGAGGTCGTCGAGGATGCGCGGCCCGCCCGCGTGCACGATGTAGAAGTCCAGGTCGGACACGTCCCAGTCGTGCGGTTCGGCCATGTCGCGCATGGCGGGCGCGAGCATCGCCATCGTGCCGGGGACGCGCTTGTCCAGGAGGAAGTGGAACCCGGTGTCCTTCACCGCGTACGAGATCCACTCCTCCGTGTCCGGGACCAGGTGCGACCCGTTCGCCTCCAGCTGCACACCCGTCCCGCCCTCGCCCCGCACCACGGCGCAGGCGATGGCGTCCCCGAACAGCCCGTTGGACAGCAGGTTGCCGACCGCCAGGTCCGTCGGCTGGTACAGCAGGGAGCAGAACTCGCACGCGACGATCAGCACATTGGACCCGGGGTAGGCATTGCAGAAGTCATGGGCCCGGTTGATCGCCGCGCCCCCCGCCGCGCAGCCGAGCTGCGCGATGGGCAACTGCCTCGTCTCGTTCCTGAAGCCCATGGTGTTGATCAGCCAGGCGGTCATCGACGGCATCATGAAGCCGGTGCACGAGACGTACACGATCATGTCGATGTCCCGGACGGTCAACTCCGCGTGCTCCAGGGCCCGGTCGATCACCGCGGGAACCCGCGCCTTGGCCTCCGCCTCGTAGATGTTGTTGCGGGTGGTGAAGCCCGGGTGCTGGAGCGTGGTCTCGATCGGCTGCACCAGATGCCGGGTCTGCACACCGGTGTTGCCGATCAGCCGCAACGCCAGCTCCAGTTGCGGGTGGTTCGCGTGCAGGGTCCGCGCGAGCTCCAGGGTCTCCTCCCGGGTGATGATGTGTTCCGGGACGGCGATGGCCGGTCTGCACAGTGTCGCCATGGTCGACTTCCTCCTTGCCCTTGCCAGGACTTACCAGGCGACCGGCAGGGTGAGGGGATAGCGCCAGATCGACACGGTGTTCCACTGCACCTCCTCCGCCGGTACGGCCAGGCGCAGTTCGGGGAACCGTTGGATGAGCGTCCCGATGGCGATCTGGAGTTCCATCCGGGCCAGATGGGCACCGAGGCAGTGGTGGGACCCGTGCCCGAAGGTCATGTGCGGCGCGGGCTCGTCCCGGTCGAAGTCGAGCTCGTCCGGCCGGTCGTACGCGCCGCCGTCGCGGTTGGCGCAGAGGTACGAGACGTGGACGATGTCGCCGGCGGGGATGGTCACGCCGTCGAACTCCACGTCCTCCAGGGCGACTCGGGGGATCCCGACGCCCTGCCGGAAGGGGATGAAGCGCAGCAGCTCCTCCAGCGCCTGCGGCATGATCTCCGGCCGGTCGCGCAGCTGGGCGAGGTGCTTGGGGTGGGTGAGCAGCGTGTAGACGATGTTGCAGATCTCGTACGTGCTGGTGTCGTGGCCCGTGACCAGCAGGAGCATGCCCATGACGGCGAGCTCCTTCTCGTCGAGCTGCTCCTCGCCGACCCGCGCGGTGGCGAGCGAGCTCAGCAGGTCGTCGCCGGGGTCGCGGCGGCGCGCCGCCGTCAGCCGGGCGAAGTACGCCCGGAGCCCGGCCTTGGCCTCGGCCGCCGACTCCTTGTCGTCCGGCTTCATCGACATCATGGCCATGGCCCAGGCGCGCAGCTGCGGACGGTCCTCGTCGGGGACCTGGAGCAACTCGCAGATCGTCATCAACGGCAGCTTCCCGGCGAGGTGGTGGGCCACGTCGGCGGGCTGCCCGTGCTCCTCCATCTCGTCCAGCAGGCCGTCCACCACCTGCTGGGTCTTCGGCCGCAGGCTCTCGACCATCTTGTTGCTGAACCCCGTCGTCACCAGCCTGCGCAGCCGGCTCAGCGCGGGCGGGTCCATGAGGTTGATCGCCTCGGACTGGGCGATCGGCGCCGGTGTGATGCGCGGAAAGTCCTTCCCGATCAGCGCGGCCCGGCTGAAGCGGCGGTCCTGGGTCACCGTGCGCACGTCGTCGTAGCGCGTCACCAGCCAACAGTCGCCCTCGCCGTACGGCATGCGGATCTTGGCCACCGGGGCCTCCGTCCGCATCCGCGCCATGAACGGGTCTGGTTCCAGGGCTTCATCGTGACGGAAGGGACAGGCCCGTTCGGATTCCTCAGTGGTCATACGAAGCACTCCCCATACCCATCGGGCACGGCCTTGGTGGCGCGCCGGTATCTACGGATCAATTCCGTAGGGGCAAGCACGCCACACCTATACCCGGATTGTTCACTCGATTTGTGGACTTACCCGTGTAAATGAAACAGCATTCTTTCGAACACACCAGAGGTACTCACCCAATCGGGTGAACTGCTGCGGAAGCATGCCAGGAGCACACAACAAGTCCGTGCGCCCCCTCATCCGACATGAAGCGACATGTCCACAGGAAAGGACGCACGAACAGCCCCCGTTACCTCCTCTGCGCACCGAAATCGGCCGAATCCCGTCGCCCGCCGCGCCGACCGACGCCGCCTAGCCCTGCTCGATCCCGTGCACCCGCTCGTGCGTGTGCGACTCGATGTCCTTGATCGAGATGTCCAGCAGCTGGCCGGCCAGCACGTTCAGCGCGCGGGACGCGGCGAGCTCGTCGCCGATGGCGGGCACGTTCTCGTCGGCCGGGTGGCAGCGGGCGGTCCCCTCGCCGACCATCGGCCCCGGGGCCCGCCCGGTCAGCCGCGCCTCGGCGGTGACGGTGTGGTCGTGCTCCTCGATGACGACCTCGACGGTCCAGACCTTGCTCTTGCTGCCGCTCATTCGGCGACCTCCTCGGCCTCCCCGGCAACGGTTGTCCCCTGGGACCACGCTGACATGGGTGGAGGTGGGGCGCACGCCGGGGGCGCGAGAGAAAGGGCAATGCCCCTACGGTCGCGCCGCGAAGTCAGCTTCACAGAACGGCACTTGGTGACCGGCCGGACACGCTACGCTGAGCGCGCTGATGGTCATCGGCCGCTGGGACCGGTGCTGTTCCCGCTGCAAGCAGTGCCCCCCGTTTTTCAGGGGGTGCGGTTAGGACGCTCTCCCTGACGGGGGGCTCGCCTACAGCGGGTTACGCACCTGCAGAAAGGCGGCCGTACATGGGCCGTCACGCAAAGGACAGAGAACCGCTCATCAGGTGGCCCCAGGTCCGCTCGTACCTGAAGCGCGCCCTCTGGGCGATCTTCGTACAGGCGGTACTGGAGGTGATGCGCCGGTTCCGGTGACGGCCGACCCTCACCAGCAGGATTAGTGAGGGGAAACCGTCACAGGACCCTGTCCTGCCGGAGTCCGCCACTTGCCACTTGATGGCGGGCTCCACCTTCAAGCTAGCACCTCCGGCAGTGCCCGCGCCCGGGATACTCCCGAAATCGATTTCGGGAAATCGGTTGGGGAAACTGCGGTTGAGCCTCCCCCGACGGCTCACCGACGGCGCCCCGCCTCGGGCGCGAAGGGCACACCGCTCGCCAACGCGCGCCGCCCGACGACCAGCGCCTCGCCCAAGAACCCGACACCGATGGACAGTTGTACGGGCCGCGCCCCCTCGTGCATGCCCATCGCCGACGCGAACAGCCCGAACCCGGCCGAGACCGCCAGCGAGGCGACGAGGACCAGGAAGGTGCGGCCCGTGTAGCGATGCCACAGCACGCCGTCCCTCTCGAAGATCCGGATGGTCGTCCCACGCACGGCGCCCAGCGCAAGCCCCAGAACAGCACCCACGGTCGCCCAGGCCGCATCCGCGCCGGTCAGCCCGTCGGCCTCGCACAGCGCCCAGACGCCCAGGCCGGTCAGCACGACCGGCGGCGCGAACAGATCGCGTGCATTGAGAGGTTCACCGGTCAGCCGTTTGACCACCACGACGACGGCGACGACCGCGATCACCACCACGAGCAGCCATGTGCTCATCCCCCGGCCCCCCTTACGCCCTTGTCGCCCGCGCGAACGACTCCGCGAGCTCCCGCGCGTGCCCCTCCAGATCGTGCTCCGGGTGCACCCCCCAGTACTCGAACATCGCGTCCACGGCCGCCTGCAGGCTGACCGCCATCACCCGCACGTCGAACTCCCGGAACGCCCCGCTCTCCTGCCCCTCCCGGAACGTCGCCTCCAGAAACGCGTACAGCGCCTCACTCGTCCCCACGCCATAGCGCAACGTCCCCTCCGCGTCACGCATGTTGTGGAAGACCTGGCCGAGTGCCGCCAACTGGGCCCGATGACCGCGCATATACGCCGCCAGCGACTCGACATAGGCCCGCAGCCGCGCCCCCGGATCCTGCTGCGCCGCCATCCGCGGCTCCAGGAACACCCCCATCCGCTCGTAGACCTGGTCCACGAGCCGTTCCAGCAACTCCTCCTTCCCCGCGAAGTGGTACGAGATCACCCCCTTGCTGATCCCCGCCCGCTGGGCGATCCGCGCCAGCGACGCCTTCGCGTACCCCTCGTCCGCGAGCGTCTCGACGGCGGCGTCGATGATCTGCGCCCGCCGCGCCAGCTCGATGAACGACCGGTCCGCGTCCGACTTCGTTTGTCCACTCGGTTGACTTTCTGACCGCATGGCCAAAATCTTAGACATACGGCCAACGCGCTGTAAAGATCAGCGCAGAGACCGAGGCCCGGGCGCCGGCCGGACCTCGGTCTCCGTTCGTTCTCTGCGCCCCTCAGACCACAAGCCGCTCCACCGGCTTGTGCGTGTGTTGCTCGATGTCCGTCGCCGCCTGGTGCAACAACTGATTCGTCAGCGACGACATGGCGCGCGCGGCGGCGAGCTCGTCCCCGATCGCCGGGACGTTCTCGTCCGCCGGGTTGCGACGCGCCACCCCTTCACCGACCATGGCGCTGCCGGAGGCGGCCCCGCTGAGCCGCGCCTCCGCACTGACCGTGTCGGCGTTCTCCTTGATGCTGATCTGGACGTTCCAGCTCTTCATGGAGGTCATCGGAGAGCCCTCCTCCTGCTCCGGCCACTTACTCTCCATGGTCACACCGGCGCGCGCCCCCTGCACGCGCTACCGCCCCTCGCGGCGGCGGGGGCGGCGTACGGGCCGGGGCGCCCGCCCGTCCGGCGGCCCGACGGCCGGCCCGAGCGCGCGGTAGTCGACGACGCGCCGCAGCCCGCAACGACCGCAGGTGGCCACGCCGTTGTCCGTCGTCCACTCACCCTCGGGGTGTGGACAGTCGTCCCTCATCGGACCGGTCCGGGTGGTCCCGGCGCCGGTGCTCGGCGAGGGCGTTGATCGCCCGCTGCGTGGCACGGAAGTCGCGCAGGCGCCAGGCCGCCGCGCGCTCGATACGGAGTGCTGCGCACAGCAGGCAGGGGGGATCACTCGGTCGCGGGGAGATTGCGTTACTCACGGTCCAAGCGTGGTCAGCGGCGCGTAGCCTCGGCAGTCTCGTTTTCGGGACATGACGCACTGTCCCGTATCCACCCACCGGGAGGGGCGCGCAATGGCGGAGCAATCGCCGCCCACGTGGCGGTACTGCGGGAGCCAGGTCAAGCTCTGGCGCTACAGGGCGGGCGTCAGCAGGGAGAAGCTGGCCCAGGAGGCGAACTACGCCGTCGAGACGGTGAGGGCGATGGAGCAGGGCCGACGAAGGCCGACGCCGCGCCTTCTTCAGGTCGCGGACGACCTGTGCGGTGCCGGGGGACTGCTCGTGGCAGCGCTCACTTACCTGAAGCCAGAGCGATACGTTCCGCAGGTGGGCGAGTTCATGGATGCGGAATCGCAGGCGATCGCCCTGTCCTCGTACCAAACGCTTTACATTCCCGGGCTGTTGCAGACCGAGGCCTACATGCGCGCGTTGATGACCAAGGCCTGGCCACCCATGGAGGACGAACTCCTTGAGGAACGCGTGACCGCACGGCTTCTGCGACAAAAGCAGCGCGCTGACAAGGCGGCCCGACGCCCTTCAACTTCGTGCTCTACGAAGCGGCGTTGCGCACCTGCGCCGGAGGACCGGAGGTCATGAGGGGGCAGCTACAGCGTCTGCTCGACGCCGGATCTCTACGAAACGTCTCCGTCCAGGTACTGCCATTTGCCGCAGGCGCGCATTCCGGACTGAGCGGCCCCTTCGTGCTGGTCGAAACCCCTGACCACGAGCACTACGGGTACGTAGAAGGGCAGGGGACCTACGTCCTGCACTCCGACGGTCCCACCGTCAGCTCCATGGAGCAGTTGTGGGGCCACCTCCGAATGCACGCGCTGAACATCGAGGATTCGGCGCAGCTCATCAGAAAGGTGATGCGAGAGCTATGAGCAGCGAACCTCGCTGGTTCAAATCCAGTTACAGCGACGTCCACGGCCAGGAATGCTTGGAGGCCGCCCTCTCCTACAGCACCATCCGCGTCCGGGACTCGAAGCTCGGCCCCTGCGCCGAGCTGTCCTTCCCCCAACACACCTGGGCCGCCTTCGTATCCTCCATACCCGACGCTTGAGACCCGGGATCCGGGGGCCGAGACCCAAGCGCTCTATCCAAGGAATGGATGGTTGGCTCAACCCACCCACCCTCCCAACTCGCCTGCGTGCACGCACGAATGACCGATTCTGATCGACTCGCGGCGCCCAGCCGCGCCCGTGTAGCGTGCGCAGCAACAAACGACCCCCGCCGGTGTTCGCAGCACCGAACGGGGGTCTGACCACGCAAGATCGAGGCTGTAAGGCGATCTCCATGGCTGTAACCAACCTTACTCCCCCCATGGCCGCTCCCGGCTACGGAAAGCGCTCGGCGCCCGACCAAACCCCGCGCACCCGGGCCGACTTCGCGCACCTCCCGCCCCGCGAGGCCGCGATCGCCGCCTACATCGACCGCCTCCCCGAAGGCGCCGCGATGGACGTCAAGACGCTCGCGAAGCAGATCGCCGGGTACGGCCAGCAGGCCGTGGCGTCGGCCCTCAAGAACCTCTCCCTCGCAGGCTACCTGCGCCGCAACCGCGAGCTCGCGAGCGAGGACGGCACGCAGTGGGTGACCCGTACCCACTTCTCCCGGACGGCGCGGGACGACGCGTGGTGGACGACGTACCTGAACGGCGACGTCCCGCCCGAACGGCAGGAGCCGGAATCGCGCCCCGCCGCGTACGAGGTGCTGGCCTCGGTGGGCCGCACGGAGCCCCAACTGTCGCTCTCAGCGGCCGAGTGCGCGGAAATGACGCCGCTCGTCGACGAATGGCTGGCACGCGGGGCGACGGCCACGGACGTCATCCGCGCGTTGACGACGGGCCTGCCGCCGGAGGGGGTGCACAGCCCGGGCGCGTTCGCCCGCAGGCGACTGCGGGACAAGATCCCGCCGGAGCGGGTGGTACGGACACGGTCCGTGCCGCGGCGCATCTCCCTGCTGGAGTGCACGTCGTGCGGCATGGAGGGCCGCCCGGAGGAGTTGCCGGGCGGCATCTGCCGGACGTGCAGTGCCGCGCCGCAGGAGCCGGACCGGACGGAAGTCCCCATGGAGCTCACGGACTTCGTCCGGAACCTGAGGGCCGAGATCCGCGAACGCCGCGCGCAACGACCTCGCCGGTAAGGGGATCCGCGCGCGGGTCCGCCGCGCGGAAGCCGCCGCGACACCGGCCTGGGCCTGCGGGAGTCCGGCCACCGAGGCGCCGGTGGTCGGCGCCTTACCAGCCGCCACCTCCGTCGGAGCCACCTCCGTCGTGGCCGCCGCCGTGGTGACCACCGCCGCTGTCGTGGTGACCGCCGTGGTGGCCGCCACCTTGGTGTCCACCATGGTGGTGATGGCTGCCGCCGCTGTCATTACGGCTACCGCTGTCGCCGTCGTCCACGGCGTACACGTCGCCGCCACCGCCACCGCCCCCGGAGCCCGTCCCCCTCCCACGCTTCTTGGGCTGCTTACGACCGAACAGCGAATCGACGATCTTCTTCAGTCGTCCCGCCATCGTGACCTCCCCCGTATTCAGGTTGTGCGTCGGTGCCGCCCGCCGTCATCGTCCGCCGGGCGGCGCGTCGTATCGCGCGGGAGCGCGCGGGGCGCGGGGCGCGCTCAGTCGTCGTCCGCGCGCAGGAAGTCCTCCACCACCCGGACCAGCTCCAGCGGCGTCTCGTCCATCGGGTAGTGCCCGGCCGAAACCAGCTCGTGGAGCTGCCCGTTGGGATACCAGCGCAGCCATGTGGACCGCGTCAGCGCGGCCGTGATCGCGGGGTCCAGCGCCCCGACGACCGCGAGGGCGGGCACCGTCGAGCCCTCGATCTCGGCGTGGAAGTCGTCGCGGCTCCAGGAGTCGAGCCAGGCGCGGAAGGCGGTGGGGTCGCTGCGGTCCAGCGACCGTTGCACCATGCGCTCGATCCAGCGGTCCGGGCGCCGTCCGCCGGAGGTGGTGTCGATGATGGCGCGCCGATTGACGGGCAGGTGTGCGGAGTTGACGAACAGCTCCCACTGTTCGGCCGGGAGCGGCAGTCCGGAGGCGGGCACGGGCGTGATGCCGACGAGCCGGCGCACCCGGTGCGGCGCCAGGGCGGACACCCGCTGGACGACGCTGCCGCCCATGGAGTGCCCGACCAGCGAGAACCGTTCCCAGCCCAGCCTGTCGGCCAGCGCCAGCACGTCCGCGGCGCCCTCGGCCGTCGCGTACTCCCCCTTCGCGTCCCGGGCCCCGCCGTATCCGCGCAGGTCGGCGACGGCGTACTGGAAGGCGGCCCGGTCGACGTCCGGCTTCACGGCGTCGTAGGCAGAGCGGTCGGCGAACCATCCGTGGACCGCGACGACCTTGTGGGGTCCCGCACCGTGCAGGGCGTGGGGCAGGACGAAGGGGAGGACCACGGCGACTCCCGGGGCGATGACTGGAAGAGCCCGACATTTCACGGTAGTTGGCGGACCCACACTGACGGGAGTACGCAATCCGGCCACGGCGCGCGCGTGCACTCTGCGCAACCAGTCGCTCACCGTCGGCGCATGGGCCCATGGGGGCGGGGGGAAACGCTCCTGGTGAGCACCACGTCACCAGCAACACGGAGGAATCCGCGTGAAATTGCGTTCCTGGGCCGCCGCCGCGGCCCTGTCCCTGACGGCGCTCCTGATGCCGGCCACGGACGCGGCGGCCGCCCCGCCCGCCGGCCCGCCACCCTGCCCCGGCGGATCCGTCTGCTTCTACAGCGGTGAGGACTACCACGGCTCCAGCTGGGAGTGGACGGCCAACAGCGGCTACCACGACCTGCCGCCCAAAACTCCACGACAGCGTGGGCTCCTTCGTGGCGAGCACCGACGCGTGCTTCATCAACTGGCAGCCGAAAGAGACCCGGACGGTGCACAACGGCGACTGGCGCCGTTCGTACAAGGGCGACTTCGGCGGCAAAATCGACGGGGTGAACGCCGGGCACTGCTGACTCCCACGGGCCCGGGCCCGGTCAGCCGCCCCGGGCCCGGCTCGCGGAACGAACGCCCGGGCCCGCACTTCAGCCCGTCCGGCGATTGAGGACAGCGCCCGCAGGGCGCTTCGGGAGCGCAGGGGCACAGCCCCGGTCGGAGCCCAACGGGCTCACCCCCCAAGGGGCCAGAGAGCGCAGCCCCGAGCAGGTGTCCAAGGGACGCAGCCCCGGCCAGGGGTCCAGGGGGCGAAGCCCCCGGTGGGGTGCAGGGGCGAAGCCCCGCCACCGCGCGGAGCGCGGTCCCGCGGCCCCACCGCGCGGAGCGCGGACCCCGCGCGCGGCAGCGCGCCGCGGGGTGGCGCAGGGGCAGCAGCCCCTGCGGGAAACGGAGAAAGGGCGGGGCGGGGAGCAAACCCCAGCAACGTCACCCCGGCACGCCCCCTCCCCCACGCGGATGAAGTTCGCATTGCCACACCCAAGCGCAGGGCAGGGTGACGGGCGGCAACATCCGACGCGACACGAGGTGAGCGACAGTGATGAAGACTGCCCGTCTGCTGACGGCGGCCCTGACCGCGGCCCTGGCCCTGACCGCAACAGCGACGACCTCATCGGCAACGCCACAAACGACATCACCGAAGATCGCCGCGAAGCGCCTCAACCTCTCGAACAAACACAACAGACAGTCGGTCACGGCCCACAAGGGCGACGAGATCACCGTCCACCTCACGGGCGAGCAGACGGAGTCGTCGACGTGGGGCTGGACCGCCCCCACCGCCGCCAGCACCGCCATCCTCCGCCGCGACGCGGTCGGCTCGTCCTCGACCGGCGAGACCACCGCGGTCTTCCACGCCCAGGCGGCGGGAACGACCACCCTCGACTCCCAACTGCGCTGCACACCACGCAAGTCCGGTCACACGTGCTCGGACACGGTCGTCCCGTGGCAGGTCACCGTGAAGGTGCGGTAGCGGAGGCCACGGCCTCGACGCCCTCCGCGGGCTCACCCCTCCCGCGACGCGTCGGTCCCTTTACTCCGGTTCTGCGCCAACACCCCGAGCATCGCCCCCACCCCGAGCCCGAGGGCGATGCCCAGACCCAGGTTGTCGAAGAAGAGCAGCCCGGCGACCACACCCACCAAAGGGCCGAGGGAGACCCCCATGACCAGCGCGTTGTTGTCCCGCCCGTTGTTCGCCATCCGCACATTGTGCCGTGACGGCGTCGGGACCCCGCAGGCCCTCCCGGCCCCGGACACACGACAGCCCCCGGCGCTCCGTACCGTCCCGCGAGCCTTCGGTCGTCGCCGACTGCTCCGTTCCCGGTAGGTGCCCTCCGGGGGCCTAGCCAGTTTGCCGAGATGGGTGTCACTCGGATCGATGAACGTCTCCACCGATGGGTGCGGCTCTCACCGGTTGTCTGGTGTATTTGCCAGTGTGCTCCCGATTTGCCCAGAGTCAAGAGGCCGTCGGAGAAAAAGCAAAGAGCCCAGATCACGTAGTACGTGACCTGGGCTCTTCCTCTGAGCCGCCTTCGGGATTCGAACCCGAGACCTACGCATTACGAGTTCAAGATCACTCGTGTTGAGGCGGTTCGCGTCATGCCGCCCGGTGGCTGTCTGTGCAGGTCAGCGCCGGGCGGCGGTGCGTGGAGGATCACGCGGTGACGACCTGTCCGAAGGCGTCCGGGCTCACACGGGGCTCACCCAGGGCTCACGGCGACAGCCACTGTGACCTGCATCGACAGGGGTTCTGAATGGGGTCTTCCGCCCCGCCATCGGCCATCGAGGCGCCGTCGACCGACAGATCCCCCGCCAGCCCGATCAGACGCCCCAACTCATCCAGACTCCCGACCCCCGCCTGCACCGGAGTGTCGCTCGGGCCGGACAGCTCCGTGCGGACCGGCTGGTCCAGGCCGAGGAGCCGACACTCGCGCTCGATGATGCGCACCGCCCGATCCGTGGCCCGGTAGTCCCCCGATCGCACCGCCAGCTGGTACATGGGAAAGAACAGGCGTTCCAGGCGCTTCATCATCAGCTGCCGCAGCTCGTCGGTGCTCCGGCTGAGCTCTGCAGCACGCTCCTTGAGAGCCTTGGAGACGTCCCTGCACGCCAGCTCGATCAACCGCTTGTCGCTGGGCGGTGCCAGCCCTTGCCTGTAGCGGTCGATGCCGTACCCCTGCGGGTAGGCGCGTTCGTCGGCGTTGATGGACGGGTCGGCGGCAAGCTTTCGGCCGATGGCCGGCCAGCCGACGCCCGCGACCCTGAGATCGACGGCGTCGGTGCGGCGCTGCGTGATGGCGGCTTGCACGGCGCGGTTGGGGCGACCCATGAACAGACTCCTGAGCCCCGCACCCGCCACCAAGGATCTCGCAACACGACAGGGAAGCCGACACATACGCCTTCGCCCCAGTTGGAGGAACCCGATCGGGGCGAAAGGATGCAGGCCCCAGGCCGTGTGGGACTCGAACCCACAACCAATGGATTAATAGTCCCGAGGAATCTGTCCAAGAGGACGAGCCGTAATCCAGTTCGGTGACTCAAGCGCAGGTCAGCAGGGGTGCAGCGTCCATCTGACGCAGGCTTATCCGGGCCCGTCCAAGGGCGTCCGTGGGATCCCAGCAGTACTCGCCGAAAAACAACGAAGTAGCCCCTGACCTGGGGATACTCCGTCAGGTGCCGTTGCTGAGGGCGTTGACGCGGTTCACGTACTCGCGCCGGGCCTTGCGCTGGGCCGGAATCGCCGCGGCGCCGTCGAGCGGCTGGCAGCGTTCGAGGAGCCGGCGGTGGACCGGGGGTACGGCGGTGACGCGCAGGGTGTATCCCTGGCCGCGGCGCACGGTCACGCCGTGGTCGAGCGCGGTCCGCTCGGGGGGTATCGAACTGGCATACGCCGGAAACAGGCAACAGGGCGTGCTCCGGGTGATGAGGGTGCCCAGGACGGTCGGCAGGACCGTCCTGGGCACCCTCATCGTGTTCTCGCAACGGGAACGGGACCGGCGGTGGTCAGTCGTTGGGGCTGATGTTCCGCCAGACCGGGGCGACGCCCGGTTCATCGCCCTTGTCGGCCCAGTACTGGGCGAGCCAGCGTTTGCCCTTGTGGGTGACCACGTCCCCCTTGTCGTAAGTTTTCTTCGGGTCCCACTTCACCGCAGAGCATTGAGCCGAGCCGGCGGGCGGCGCCACTGTTTGTGTGCCGTGGCGCCGGTCACCGGTGATGCCGAAGGTCTTGCCCTCGCTGGTGATCGTGACGTTCGCGGGACCGGTGGCGGGCAGGTAGTACTTGACGGGGATGTCCATGCTGCGCCCGGCCGGGATCTCCTGGCATTTCTCCAGGGTGATCGTGACCCGGTGGAACTCCCCCTTCAGGCCCCCGACGTTGGGCCCCAAGTGGCCGGGGTTGACATCCTTGTACGGCTGCCAGTTGCCGTCCTTGATGACGGACGGCGCTGACGTCGGAAGGTCGAAGGAGACCTTGGCGCCCCCGGCGATGGTCTTGTCGCCGCGGTTGGTGATCCGCAGCTTGGGCTGGAGCGGCCACAGGTCCTTGTTGTCGGTCGGGTACTTGGCGAACGTCATGTCCGCGTCCAGGACCTGGCTGGGCAGCTCGGTCTTCCCCGCGCGGGTCGCGCCGTAGGGCCCGGCACCGCGTTGGGCGTCGTCGAGTTGCCTGGTCAGGGTGTAGCCGGGCACGCACTGCCCCGACGTGTCGTCCGGGCACTCGTAGTCCCCGGCCAGTTCCCAGATCATCGCGCCGCCCGCGCCCTTGTTCTTGATGTAGTCGGCCTTGGCGGCAGTGTCCTGGGTGTCGTGGGTGGAGAGGAACACCTTCTTGTCCTTGTGCCACAGCCAGGACGCCTTGAGCGTGCCGTTCCAGTGGCGGGTATAGCCGTCGGTCCGGTTCGCGGGGTCCTTCGGGTCCAGACCGAACCGGGGCAGGTAGCTGGTCACAGCGCCCCGTTCCAGGTTCTTGGCGTGCCACATCGGGTTGGATCCGGCGGCCAGCTCATCGCCCGCGGCGGTCTGGTCGTGCCACAGGTTGTCGATGCCCGAGGCACCGGAGCCGCACTCCGTCGTACCGCCGTTGGGGCCGGTCCCGTCCGGGCACTGGGACTGGTCCTTGAGTTTGGAGATGCCCCACAGCCCGTTGCCCTGACCCCCCTGTACGTCCTTCCAGCCGCGTGTGTAGTACGGCACGCCCATGTTGATGCGCCCGGCCTGCAGTGCGCCGCGGAAGTAGTGGTAGGACCAGTCGGTGTTGAAGAAGCCCTCCTGCTGGTACTCGGGGTTCTTGGCCTTGTCGTAGATCCCGGTGGCGGCCAGCTCCACGTCCTTGCCGTCGTCGTAGAGCGGTGCCTGCGGGCCGACGTAGTTGTTCCACGAGCCGTGGTAGTCGTAGGACATCGTGTTGACGAAGTCCAGGTACTGCAGAGCGCGGAAGTCCTCCTGGCCGCGCAGCAGATAGCCGGACGCGGAGGCCGCCGCGGTGAGCTGGTAGTACTTGTTGTCCGCGGCGGAGGCCGCGTCGAGCTTCTCGCGCAGGGTCTTCATCAACGCGGTGTTGCCCGCGTTCAGGCCCTTGCGGCGGGGATTAGCGACGGGCCAGTCCTCCGGATTGCCCGCGTCCTTGAGAGAGGTGGGGTACTCGTAGTCGATGTCGACACCGTTGAAGCCGTAGGTGCGCAGGAACTCGACGACGGAGTCGGCGAAGGTGTTGATGGCGGCCTGATTGACGCTGCCGTCCGCCCTGTTGGTGACGGTGTACAGGCCACCGGACTTCTCCCGGCTGCCGTCGGGCTTCAGGATGCCGCCCGTCTCGGCCCAGCCTCCCACGGAGATCAGGGTCCTGACCCTGGGGTGCTGCTTCTTGTACTTGTTCAGGAGGTTGAAGTTCCCCTTGTACGGCAGGCTGGCGTCCATGTCGGCGCCGGGCACCTGGGGCCAGGTCATACCGGTGGCCGGGTTGTCCGGGTCGTTCACATCGCCCACCGAGATGCGGTTGTTCTTGTCGACGTGCGCGAAGGCGTAGTTGACGTGGCTCAGCTGACCCCAGGGGATGCTGCGCGGCAGGTACATGGGCTGCCCGTTCCGGCCGGTGCGCCAGCCGGTGAAGTACCCCACCGTCCGCCGCGGATGCCGTTCGCCCATGATCTCCCGACCCTGGTCGTCGTAGATCAGGCAGTACGGGGTGTCGACCCCCTTCGTCGCCGTCATCCCGTCCGGACGGCACGTGGCATGGTCCGCCGCGGCGGAGACGGACCGCGCTGCCCGGCCCTTGATCACGGGCTCCGGGTCGGGCGGCGGCGTGGGGCCATACCGCAGGGACCGTTGGAGCGGGTCGTTCTGGTCGGTCGCGGTGGAGTACGGAGCGAAGGACCAAATCTGCCAGCCAAGCGGGGAGGCACACTCCGTGGCCACCACGATGTCCCAGCGGTCTCCCGGATCGTCGTCCGCAGGCAGGGACAGGCACAAACCGTCCTGCCCCCCGGCCACCCTGCTCTGCAGCCGGAATGCCTCCCCCTTGTACGGGAGCACCTTCCACAGCTGCGCGGAGGAACTCGTGCAGGGCTTCAGGTCGACGCCGGCCGGCGCGTCACTGCCGGCAGGCGGATCGTCGATCTCGACGCACTCGCCGGCGGCGGGGCTGTGCAGCCGCAGGTACTCGCCCCGCCAGTCCATGGTCCACTCCGCCCTGGTGGGGGTGGGGAACGGTTCGCGCTGTTCGGCGCGGACCGTGGTGGCCGGCAAGCCGCGCGGGTCGCCGGTCAGCATCTGGCCCGTGTAGAGGTTCTGCAGGCCCTCCGATCCCGGGTAGGCGACCGGCAGATCCACCGTCTCGAAATCGGGTTCGCTCAGGTCCTGGTGGGTCTGCGGAAAGGTCCAGTGCTGTCCCGCGCCATCCCCACACGGATACAGGCCCGCCATGGTGCTCTCGCTGCTGAAGACTTCCAGGCATCGCCCGTAGCGCAGGTCACGGATCTGGTACTGGTCGTTGCCGAGCGAGACAAGGTCGAACCGTTGGTTCGAGGAGTTGGAGCAGTCGTACAGGGACACGGATTGCGGCACATTTTCGCTGACCGTTGCGCACTTGCCGCCGGGCTCGCGGATCCGGAATCCGACCTTATCGTCGAACTCGATGTCGAACCGCTGGGAGCTGTCCTCGGGATCACGCCTCTTCGGGTTGAGCCATTCGCCGCCCCACGGTGCCTTCTCGGGGGCCATCACCAGGCCGTACGGCACGCTCTCGATGTAATGGGGGTTTTCGAACAACGGGCGGGGCTCGGCCTGCGCACGCAGGCCGCCGACCGCGACGGCGAAGTGGTCGGCGCTGGCCCCGGGCTGCCGCGTCACCGGATGGTCGGCGATGTTGGCAGAGGACACGGCGTAGTCGAACTCCTTGCGGCCGATGTGCGTGGGCAGACCCGTGTTGTAGATGTACGAGCCGGCCGGGATGACGAGGTCGCTCGGCTCCCGGTTGAAGTCGCCGAGCACGGTCCACTCTTCGTTGCCCGGCCGCTGGCTCACGAAATCGTCGACGCGGGCCAGCATGGTCCGCGCGTCATTGCCGCCGCCGCTCATGGCGTGGTAGCTGAAGTACCAGGCGGTGCCGAAGCGGACCCCGATCATCGCGCGCCCCCCGCTGTAGGGGTTGGGGATCGCCGTGACTTCGTCGGCCTCCCGCTGGGTGACCAGCGCGACGTTGTTGCGGTTGCCGACGTAAGTGCCGCCGTTCTGGTCGGTCTGCAGGAAGTAGACCTCGTAGCTCTCGTGACTGAACCTCCAGCGGTGGTGCTGGATGTAGTTGGCCCGCCCGATCGCCGGCAGGCCCGGAATAGCGGCGCTGCGGTTGACGAACTCTCCGATCGGGATCGCTCCCGCCTCCTGCACCGCCACGATCTCAGCGGCCCTGAGGTAGCGGCCGATATTGGTGGTCCACTTACTCCCGCCGTCGGCGCCCAGCATGTTGTACGCGAGCACCGGCGTGCTCCGCAGCGGCGAGGCCTGGGCAGGGCCGGCCGGGAGCACCACGAGCGCCGCCGAGGCCACGAGTGTGGCCAGCGCGATGAATACAGCGGTGACGGCGCGCCGGCGCGGCCTGGTGCCGGCAGCCGGCAGCCCGCAGCTCCCTGGCGGGGCGCTACCCCGCCCTAAGGTTCTCCTCAGTCTCCTCATGCGTCTCCCTTGGATCGAACGGATCGGATGGTCCGGCTGGGCGGGCGCACCCGGGCGCAGTGCTCACCCGGCACACATCGGCCTTGGGGTGCCGTATGGACCACCCGGACACGGCCGGGACACACGCCCCAGTACTGATGCACATTGCCTCACCTTTACCCGGAGCCGGTTTCAAGGTTCCGTGTTCTGTGCGGTGCGCCGACAGGGCCCCTTCAGCCAAGTCCGCGTGCACTCTGCTCGTCGGGGTCCTGTCCCGGGTGCGCGTAGGCGTAGTCGGCGGGATCTTGCATGCCGTCAGGAACGCACGGCCGCCCGGTGGATGGCCTGCGCCGCGCTCTGACGGCACCCGAAGAATCGTTCCCCTTTGGGTCACCCGCACAAATATCCACCCTGCCGGCGCGAGGTTCCGCGTGGTCGATCGCGTCCATCTATCGACAGCTTGAATGAAGTGCAAGGCGAGCAGACCCGGCGGCGGGGCCAGTTCACCCGGCCGGAGTACGGGGCAGCGATGAGAGCCCGGAAGGCGCGAGGGCCACCACCCGGCGCCGGGCTCTCCGGCCTTCGGTACTCGGTACAGCGGTTATCGGCGAGATCGATCTTGGTCAGGGCGTGAGGGCGCTGACCCGGTTCACCAGGCGTGACTCGCTCCACCGCCCGACGGTGGGTGCTACTCCTTGATCAGGCATGTACTCCCGTTAGTCATGACTGCGCTCCCGTTACTTGGTCGGCTCGGCCGCGCAGGCGAGGTCCTTGGCCGGGCGCCGTCCGGTGGTCAGGAACGCGGTCGCTGTGTCGTTGGCGCAGGTGTTGCTGCCGAATGGGTAGACGCCGTGCCCGCCCTGGTCGGCGGTCACCAGCCTGGCCCGCTGGCCGAAGGCCTGCCGTAGCTCCTGAGCCCCGACCAGGGGTGTCCCAGGGTCGCGTTCGTTCTGCACCATCAGTACGTTCGACGGGCCTTGGTCATCGATGTGCACCGGCGGCTCGGGTCGCTCGTGGGGCCAGAACGCGCACGGGCCGATGGATCCCGTGGACCCGCCCACCAACGGGTACTTCGCCCGGTCGATCGCGGCATTGCGCTGGTACGTCCCGATCTTCGTGGGCCAGTGCGAGTCACCGCAGATCACGAGGAAACGGCTGGCCAGCAGGTTCTCCGAGACCGACGGGGGCGGCACCGGCTTGCCCTTGTCGAGCGCCTGCCAGGATTCGGCCAGTGCGGGCATCAGGACCTCGACGTAGAGGCGGTCGAAGGTCATCCCGCGAAACAGCGTCCCGTCCATGCCGCCGACCGGTTCGGCATCGAGACGCTTGGCGAGTTCGTGGAACTTGGCGGTCACCTGCTCCGCAGTGGTGCCCAGACCGTACCGGGGGTGCGCGGCCGCGAACTCGGCGAAGTCCGGGAACCGGTCCTCCATTCCGCGACCGAGCCGGCGGAAGGCCTCGAGGTCGTAACCGCCGGGACCAAGGTTGCTGTCGAGCAGGATCCGGTCGCCGCGCTCGGGGAACATCGAGGCGTACGCCGCGCCGAGGTAGCTGCCGTAGGAGGTGCCGAAGTAGGAGGCCTTCGTCTCGCCCAGCGCCGCGCGGATCAGGTCCATGTCGCGTGCGGTGTTCGCGGTGGTGATGTGCGGCAGCATCCACCCGGTCCGCGAGGTGGCGCACTGCCGGGCGACGGCCTGCGCGTTCTTCGCCTCCCGGGCGACGTCGACCGCGGTGTGCGCGTACGGCGGGAAGTTACCGCGTTGCTGCTGCCACGGTGTCAGGTCACAGGTGACCGGTGTGCTGCGGCCGACGCCCCGCGGGTCGAAGCCGATCACGTCATAGGAGTCGACGACGTCCTTCGGCAGCCCCGCATGGGCGAGGATCGCCGGGTAGGCGAGTCCCGCGGCGCCGGGGCCGCCCGGGTTGGTGAAGAGCACACCGCGGCGCTTGGCGGGGTCCTTGCTCGCCATCCGGGAGACGGCGATCTCGATCTGCCGGCCGTGGGGATGGCGGTAGTCCAGCGGTACGTCGAGCGTCGTGCACTCGAGACGGGGGGACGCGGCCTCCTTCGGGCACGGGCCCCATTTCAGGGATTGCGGCGTGGCCGCCACTGTGCTCGCGGTCGTCATCGTGTTCGTGGTCGCCCCCGGTGCCCCGGGAGCCACGACAGCGGCGACCGTGGTGGCGGCGACTGCGGTGCCCGCGAGGGCGAGGGACAGGGCTTTCCGGTACATGCGATGTCCTCCTGGGGGCGCACGAGGTGTCGGCAGGGGCGGGCGGGGTTGGCCGGTCGGCCGCGGGTTCCCCCGGTGTCACCGGCCTGGTCCGCGGGCTGTTCCGGGTGCGGTGCTTCTGCCGCTTCCGCCCGGGCGGAACACGCAGCTCCACGGCGCTAACCCCGCCACCGCATCCCCTGCCGTCGCAGCCGGTGGATTTCCCACCAGACCAGTGCCGTCACCGACACCGGGCCACCGAGGAACGCGCAGAGCGCGAGCGGCACCGGGCCCGGCGGCAGACCGCCCGACGACAGGCCAAGGAAGGCGAGCACCCAGACCAGGACGGCGGTGACCAGCGCGGGCAGCGCCGCGTGCACGGCGGCCAGGTTGAAGGCGTGGCGCAGCGCCGGGCCGGAGGCGAAGCAGAGGAAGAAGATCACCCACCAGAACGGCGCCCAGCACACGAACATCACGGACACCCAGAGCAGCACCCCGGACAGCCCGTTGGCGCTGCTGGGCAGCAGCCCCATCCCCTCGGCCGCGGCCACAAACAGCAGCGGCACCAGCGCCCAGGCACCGCAGTACCACAGGGCCGACCGGCCGGCCGGCCACAGCTCCGTCCGCATGGCCCGCCGCGTCTCGGGCCTGGCCGCCCAGAAGAGCAGCGCCACTGCCACCGCCGCACTCAACAGCGCCAGCCAGGGCGCGAACACCAGCTTTTGCAGAACATCCCCCGGCACGTCCTGCCAGCCACCGAACACGGCCAGCAGCACCCCCGTCATGGCGAGGGCCACCCAGGCCCGCACCCGCTGCACCCGGGCTACCTCGGGATCCTCGACGTGCCCGGCTGGGCGTACGGGGAAAACCCGGCGCGCCACACGGCGGGCCGTACGGGCCAGCTGGTAGCCGACCAGCAGCGGCACGGTCAGCCACCACAGGAACGGGAGGAGCAGCACCAGCAACATCCAGTGGGACATATACTCCCGCCGTCCCCGCAACACCTCGCCCAGCGGCGGCCATTCGTCCTCCCGCAGCCGTCGCCACAACGGCGTGTACGGCCGCGGCGGGTCACCCGCGGGCCGTGGCCCGCCGTTCGCGGGCGGCAGGCCGGACGGGCGGGGTGGGTCGATGCTCATGGGCATCCCTTCCACGGTCCCGGAAAAGGACGCGCCCCGACCCGGCCACGGTTCCCGACCGGACGCCCGTGCTGCCGGGGCGCTCCGCGCCGGCCCTGGTACCGGGCATGAGGCCCCGGTCCAGTCGCGCTTGACCATGCCGCGGCTGCATGATTTCGAATGGAGTGAGCCGGGCGGTGACGCCGACGCCTGAGCAGCCGGACGGAGTGCGAGGCGATGGCGTGGAGTACGCGTGAGGTCGCCAAGCTCGCGGGTACCAGCCTGCGGGCGGTACGGCACTACCACGAGGCCGGGCTGCTCGACGAGCCGGAGCGCCGTGTCAACGGCTACAAGCAGTACGGCGTGTCTCACCTGCTGGCGCGCCGTCACATCTTCGAAGCAGTCATCCGCCCACGGCCAGCACGAGCGCCCCGAACCCTGCGCGGTCGATATACCTCGGCGGTGGTGCTCAACCGACGATCGGGGTTTCGGTGGTGTAGAGGAAACGGGTCAGGGAGCGGTCGAGGAAGTTCTCCTCGTCGGCGGCGACGGTCGTGGTGAAGATGTCGGAGGTGAACCAGCGGGTGGCGTCGGCAATGTCGTCGAACCAGACCTCGACGACGCCGTCGTAGTAGGTGCTGCGCAGGCCGGGGATCTCGTCGTCGGTGGGCAGGAGCAGGACATGGCGCCGGACCGGTACCGCTCCGTCGGTCACGCTCGCGATCAGCGGCAGGTGCTTGTGCGTCCAGTACTCCACGAACTCCTCGTGGGTCAGGTCCGCGCGCCGGGTCAGGAAGATGCTGATCTTGATCACGGGACTCCTCAAGGCAGGTATGGCCTTCCTCAGTAACTCCTATGCTACGCACGCATCTTGCACGGCAGCGTATAGCCCCGGACGCAAGGCCACTCGGCCGGGACGGTACCCGTTGCGTCACCCATGGCCGGGCTGAGCGTGTATCCCCGAAGTGCTGCACGTATCGGGAGCTGAGGCTGGATGATGCAAACGTCGTCAGTGAGATCCGGCATATGCTCGCGGAGGACTTCGCGATGCCCACACCGGTGAGGTACCGCTCGACCGCCGCGGTGTAGGACGAGCGCGGAGCAGACAGGTACGAACCGGGCGCGCGTCAGCCGGAGCACGCCCCCGCTGACGGACTCGATCACCGGTTCGGACATCACGTCTGGCCCGCCCCTCCGGTGCTGCCGCAGTACGACCGTGTCCTACGCAGTGAGGCGTATGTCGGACCGTTACGGGCTCGTCGGCGTCTGCGCACTGCCCAGCGTTTTCACCGGCAACCGCCTCCAGCCGATGTGGCGTCCACCCCTGCGACAGAAGGTACCCGAAGAGTCGGGCACAGCAGGGAAGGGGAGGCAGCGGTGTGGGTTGCGATCACGCTACTGGCAGGTCTGACCTGCCTCGGGTTCGGTACCCATGAGGCCATGGTCCAGCACCGCCTCCAGCGCGAGGGGATCCGCGTCAGGGGCCTGGTGGTCCGCCACCATGTGGAAGGCTCCGAAATGGATGGTGGCCTTGTCTACTTCGCGGTGGTCGAATTCGTTGATGCGCAAGGTGGTCGGCACACGTTCCAGGCCGGGTCATCCGGAGTCAAGGGCCTTCCCGTGGGCGGTGAGGTCCCGGTGCGCTACCTTCCCCAGGCCCCGAACAGCGCGCGAATCGACCTTCGCAGGAGACGGATCGGAGAAGTCGCGGCTCGCTTCGCGGGCGGCACCCTGTTCACAGCCATCGGGATCTGGATGCTCGCCACCGGTCGTTGAGCTTGCTCCTCAGAGTCAGGCCGTGTGCTGCATAGTCGCCTAAGGAATCGCTTGCCCGCGTCGTGCATCCCGCCCGGCTGGGTACCCGCAGCCGGTTAAGAGGGGAGAGCCCACTGAGTGTTGACTGTGCCGTAAGGGCACGGTTTGCACTGGGGCACGGGGGCAGATCCCTAGTGCTGCCGCTGCACGCAGATCACGTACTGCCGCGTGCGGAAGTCCGTACGTTCAACGAGGACGGAGTAAAGCGTGCACACGATGAGAAAGTCTGTTCGGGGCGTTGTGGCCGTGATGGCCGTGGCGCCGATGCTTTTCCTGGCGACGCCGGCGGCAACGGCCTCGTCGGGGAAACCCGCCGCGGTGTCGGCGGCGAACGTGGACATGAAGATCGGTCCCGGATGCGGGGACCACACTATCTGCTTCGGTGACGACGTGCGCTGGCTGTTCTACATGACGGCGGGCGAGGCCCGTCCACAGCTGCCCGACAAATACAACGACAAGGTCGTCACTGCCAAAAACTGGTCGGACGCCGCGGTCTGTCTGTACGAGCACTCGCAGTTCGCGAAGCTGCTGGCGAAGGTCGAGCCGAAGGGAGGCGTCAAGCTGCGCGGGGAGGACCGGAAGAAGACGAGCAGCATCCGGCCCTGCTGACAGACCGTCCTGTGCCCGGTCAGTCGCAGACGACGGCGCGCCCAGGGCTCAGGAGGTAGCGGCGTAGTCGCCGGTCTTCGTACCGTGGCAGTCGGGCTGCCGTCACGCGGGGGTTCAGTCTGCGTCTTGGGGCGCCGGCGAGGTGCGTGCCGCGGGCGCCCTCACTGTCTGCGGCAGATTGCCGACGAGGAGGCAGAGCGAGTGCAACCGTCGCAGTGCGAAGTTGTCTGATGCGGCACTGGCTGTTCGGCGGTACGAATCCCAAGGCCAGACCCACGTCAACTCTGACCGTGTCACTACCCCTTCGAGACCAAGCTGGAGAAGCTTGGTAAGGCGAGCCAGGCACCTCGTCAAGAGGGGACTGGCTCCCGGCGCGTGAGTAGGGGGCACCGACCCAGGTCGGTGCCCCCTCTCGCTGTGTCGGTCAGTGCTGCCGGTAGTCCTCGCGTAGATGCCACTCGACCGGGTAGAAGACCGTCTCGTCATCGCTGGCGCGTTCGAGGATCGCGCGGTGGTCGGCGATGCCCGGCCGTCCGAGGTCCACCCAGCTGTGCACCAGGGCCTTCAGGTCGTCGGCGACGGCCTGGTCGCCGACGTGGTGCAGGTGGCCGGTCCGCTGAATCCAGGCGGTGCCGCGGCTGGGCTCGTGGAGGCAGGCCATGCCCTGGGCGGGGTCGAGGCCGTCGACGTAGGCACGGGTGGTGCGGCCGGTCCGGGTGCCGAGGTGGAACCACAGATCGTAGTAGGCATCGTCCTCCAGGACGGGTCCGACGTTCTCCCATGTGGTCATCGGCTGCGGCGGAAGCGGTTCGGTCAGGGCCGGGGTCTGTCCGTCCTGCCACGCGTAGAGGGGGCCGGCGGCGGACATGAAGTCGCTCGACATCACCCCGCGGCCGATCAGGCGGGTGCCGTCGCGGGTGACCGAGAGGGTGGGGTGGAAGCCGCCGTGTGCGACGGGGACGACGATCTGCCCGTCGTCGGCAAGCTGGTCGAGCCAGTGCGGGGAGATGCCGGTGACGCCGCAGGTGACCACGATCCTGTCGTAGGGGCCCTTGGCGGGATAACCGAGATAGCCGTCGGCCGTGAGGGCGGTGACGTTCTTCTCCCCGGCCCGCTCGGCGGCTTTGGCGGCTTCGGTGACGATGACCTCGGAGACGTCGATGGTGACGACTTCGGCGCCGGTGATGGCCGCGATCAGGGACGCGTTGTAGCCGGTGCCGGCGCCGATCTCGAGGACCTTCATCCCGGGTGCGAGCTGGAGGGCTTCGAGCATGGCGGCGATGACCCGGGGCTGAGAGGTGGAGCTGTAGCGGCCGGCCGCGTCGTCGCTCTTGGGGACGTGGGTCATCAGGGCGGTGTCGGAGTAGATGCGGTCGAGCAGGTCGTCGCCGGGGTCGGCGGGGACGGGGATGAAGGTGCCGCTGGTGTAGTAGCCGCCGGGCAGGAACAGGTGCCGGGGGACGGTGGCGAAAGCCCGCTCGACCGGGCTGGTGCGGATCGCGCCGCGCTCGCGCAGGGTGGTCGCGTAGGCGGCCATGCGGGCGGTCAGGGACGGGCTGGTGGTCTGGTCGGTCATGAGGCTCCTTAGGGTTCGACGGTCAGGGCCGTGGTGAACGTGGCGATGTAGTGCGGGTCTTCGCCGACGGGCTCGCCGTCGGCTTCGACCCACGCGTGGGAGGTCAGGGGCGGGAAGCGCACGCCGCTCTTCCAGGTGGGCCAGGTGCCGGCGAGGCGGCAGAGCAGGGCGGTGGCGATCGATCGGGGCAGGCAGCCGTAGCCGCTGCCGCAGTGGGGGCTGACCGTCGTGACCACGTCCCTCGCTCGCGAGGCCTGCTCGGCGGTGGCGGGTGCGGCCCGGCGGGCGAGCACGTCCAGCAGCTGTTTGAGCCGGGCCGGGCGGGATCCGAGGGCGGTGGTGATCAGGTGGGCGGCGGTGACGGCGAGGTGTCCGGCGGCCTGCTCGGTGCGGGTGAGGTGGACGCGTTCGGGCAGGGCGACGACCGTGCTCATCGCGACTCCAGCAGCCGGTGGCCGGTCAGTCTGGCGGTCAGGTCGCGGACGTCGGCCGCCGCCCGGTCCGCGGTGATGCCGTAGGTGTCCACGAGGGCGGTGGCGGCCTCCTGTTCGCCGTGGCCGACGAGTGCGTCCAAGGCTGTGGCGGCGGAGTCGTTGAGGGCGAAGTAGCCGCCGGTGCGGGTGTTGAAGAGCATCGGCGAGCCGTCGGCGTCGATCCGCTCGACGCCACGAGCGAGGCGGAAGGGCATGGCGATCGGCCTCCTGGCGGGTCAGGGGCGGGCACTGCGAAGCCACAGCTCCACAGCGACCGTCTCGGTGATGAACGCGGGCGGGATGCGGCGGGTGGCGGCCTCGGCCAGGGCCTGGCGTACGGCCCCTTCGTCGATCAGCCCGGCCTTGCCCAGGGCCGAGCCGGTGAACAGCTCGGCGAGCTCACGGTGGTGGGCGGCGAGGCCGGTGTGGATCTCGTGGTTGTAGTGACCCTTGTCCCGCCGGACGAGCAGGCCCGGCGGGGCCAGCGGGGCGACGGCCGCAGTCAGCAGGGGCTTGGGCGACCACGGGTCGGTCCGCTCCTCCGGCCAGGTCGCCAGGGCCGTCTCGATGACCGCCCGGTCCAGGTAGGGGAAGTGGCCGGGAACTCCGGCCGCTTCCATCGCATCCCGGTACAGGCTCGCGCGGCGGGCGACCGAGCGGATCCGCATCACCGCCCCGTGTGTCGCGATGTCCTCCGAGACCGGCTCGGCCGTCTCCGCGACGGCCAGCAGCTCGTGCCGCAGGTCGCGGACGACCTCGGGCACGGTCCAGGGCGGGAGGCGGGGAGGAGCCTCCCACCCGGCCAGGGCGGCGGCCGGGCTGGCCGGGAGGGTGAGCCGGTCGGCGGCCCGGATCAGCCACTGCCGGTAGGTGCCGGCCGAGGCGGCGGCCTGCGCGAGGCTCAGGCTGCTGGTGCGGTTGAGGGCCGCGTGGCCGCGCAGATGCCACCACGCGCGGTACGGGCTGCGGCCGGCGGCCTGCGGCAGGTAGGACAAGGGGGCCACCAGGGTCTCGTCGCCGCCCTGGCCGTTGAGGTGGGCACCGCTGCCGTGCTCGGCCAGCACCCGCAGAGTCTGGCGGAAGCGGGCCGCCGAAGACGCGAACGAGGCGGGCTCGTCCAGCGCGAACTGCGCGTCCTGAAGGTCCTGGAAGATCCGCGGGTAGGCGCCGGGGCCGAGGACCAGGTGGTCCACCCCGTCCAGCAGGCGGGCGGTGCGGCGGGCCCACCGCTCGTCGGGGTTGTCCGCCGCCCGCGAGCCGACGGTGATCAGCAGACTGGTGGAAGCCGGGCGGGCCCGCGCGGCCAAGGCCGCAAGCGCCGCGGAGTCCAGGCCGCCGGACAGCTGCACGCTGGCCACCGGTGGCGAGGCCACCCGGCTGGCGACCGCCTTGGCCAGCACGTCCCGCAGCCGTTCCGCCGCCATCTCCAGCGGGAGGACGGCCGTGGGCGGCGTCCAGGAGCGGGTGACGGCCAGCCGGCCGGAGGCGCTCAGCGTGGCCGCGTACCCGGGGGCGACCGGCTTGACGCCCTCGTACGGGGTGCGGCTGAACAGCAGCGGGGCGGGCGCGTGCGGGGCAAGCAGGCGAAGGGCTGCCCATCGCTCGTCCACTCCCTTGCCCACCTCGTGGGCCAGCTGGCGCGGGCTGCTGGACAGCACCCACACGCCGTCCACGGTCGCGTAGTACAGCCGGTTCAGGCCCGCAACGTCCCCACGTGCGCTACGGACGCCCCGGCGAGATGTGACCAGGTAGTAGCTGCCCGGCAGCGCGGCCAGCTCCTCCTCGTCACCGGTCTCGGCCGCCCTGTCGGCCAGGACCCGCAGCCGGGCGGCGCTGACCGGGCAGGACCCGATCAGCACCACCTTCAGCGGACCGGCCGCGACCGTCCGCAGCCTCTTCCCCCACCCGAACGCGATCAGCCACGGGCGTCCCGAGCTGTGCTGGAGGGTGCGGGCCGCGTCCTGCCGGGCGAGCCGCCGGGCCACAGGCCCGGCGGCGTCGTCATCGGGCAGAACACAGAACCACGGCGGCCTGAACGCACCGGCCGCCTCGGTCACGAGCGGCTGGTCGGGGCGAACAGGGGCGCGTAGTACTGGCCCGCGTCGGAGTCGTCGCTCTGGCCGACGCTGACGTCCCCGAGGGTGTCGGCGGCGAACGAGCCCACCGCCATCACCTTCGGCGCCTCGTACGCAGGCGAGCATGTCTCCGTCCCGCCGCTGGCTACCTTGCTCATAGGGCACTTCCCTTCTTCCGGTGCCGGACGCCGTTGTCCGGCCGCGGTGACCGCCCGGCCGGCTGGCCTGGCGGATGGTGCAGGGTGGTGCGGCCTGCCCGGCCGGGTCCCAGCGGGATGTCACCGGCGGGGCAGGAGCCTGGGGTCACGGCTGCCGTTCGCCTCGCAGGATCGAGCCGACCGGCACCGTGTTCGTCGGGTCGGACAGCGCGCGGACGGCCTTCTGGAGCCGCACGGGGTCCGCTCCGAGGTGGTTGATCGCGGCGGAGGCCAGCACGTTGGCCAGCCGGGCCTGGAGGAACGCTTCGTGGTTGTGCTCGGCGATCGCGACGGCCAGGGCCTCCTGCGAGGCGTATGTCTTGCGGCGCATCGTCTGCCGGGGCGGGTTCCCGTAGGTGATCATCACCACGACCTCGCCTGAGCCGGCGTCGAAGCGCACGTCGAACGGCAGCTCGTCGGCGTCCTGCTCAGGCACGAACTCCACCTCTTCTGTAAGGCACGCGGCAGCGGATCTGCTTGCCCACCGGCGTGATGACGGTGTGCCAGCCCGGGGCGAGCAGGTCGAGCAGGGGCAGCCCCCGGCCGGACTCGGCGTCCGGGTCGTCCAGCGGGGCCGCAGCCCGGTCGGGCAGGTGCTCGCCGTCGGGGTCGTGGACCTTCACCAAGACCGCAACCGGCTCCGCGACGACCTCGACGACCAGGGGCACGAAGGGCCCGCAGCAGGTCACGGCGTTGCCGATCAGCTCGCTGGTCACCAGCTGGGCGTTCTCGGCGACATCCGCGGTGACTCCGGCCTCGCACAGCGCCTGGCCCGTCATGTGCCGGACACGGCGTAAGTGCTCGGCGGAGGAGTGCATGTGGACCGCGAATCCGCCGGGCCTCTCGGTGAGGTAGAAGCCCGGGACCGCCGGTGCCCTCTCGTCCGCCATGGTGACCATGGCCCCTCCATCCGCACAGGCTTCCGCCCGCGCAAGATCGACGCAAGTGCCCCCGGGATACCGCCAGTTGGCAGACCCCTCTGGCCTTTCCGACGAGGATGGACCCAACCGCCCACGGGTCGCAAGGTTTCCACCAAACTCGTTCGGATGGTCCGGCGAAGGGGCTCCCGCTCTCCCGGCGGTGGTGAAACACTGCGCATATGCCCAACAGCCCCGTGGTACCGACGATCCGGCGCCGCCGACTCGGCTCAGCCCTGCGCAAGCTCCGCAACGACGCCGGGCTGACCTTGGATGGTGCCGCCGGGGCCGTGGGCTGGAAGGCGCCGAAGATGTCGAAGGTGGAGAACGCGGCCGCCGGCATCCGCCCGGCCGAGGTCACCGACCTGCTCAAGGCGTACGGCGTCACGGACCCCGAGGTGTTCACCGCGCTGGAGAACCTGGCCCGCGACGCCAGCAAGAAGGGCTGGTGGCAGACCTACAGCGGTGTAGTCGCGCCCGCCTACGCGGACTACCTCTCGCTGGAGTCCGACGCCGAGCGAGTCTTGGAGTGGTCACCGACCCTCGTGCCCGGCCTGTTGCAGAGCGCCGCGTACGCGCGGGAGATGATCGCAGCCTCCGCCGTCACCCGCACACCAGAAGAGGTCGCCGCCCTCGCCGAGGTCCGCATGGCCCGCCAAGCCGTCCTCTCCCGCCCCGACGGCACCGGACCCCTGAACGTGTGGGCCGTGATCTCCGAAGCGGTCCTGCACCAGCGGTTCGCCGTCCGCCCGGCCACCATGCGCGAACAACTCCGCCGCCTGCTCGACGTGGCCGAGCTGCCCAACGTCACCCTCCAGATCATGCCCCTGGGCGCCACCCCGCACCCAGGCGTCGCCGGAGGCTTCACCGTGGTCAACTTCCCCGGCCCCATGCCGGACGTCGTCCTCGTGGAGAACCTCCGAGGCAACTCCTACGTCGAGGGCAGCGAGGACGTCCGCGTCTTCGCCGGCGCCTTCGAACGGATCGTCGCCGCCGCCCTCCCGGTGGACGACTCCCTGGCATTGATCAAACGCATCGAAGAAGGCAGCCCAAAGTGAACGGACCCAAGGCGGAGCTGTACGCGCACGACCTCTCCGCCGCCACCTGGCGCAAGTCCTCCGCCAGCGCAGGCGAAGGCAACTGCGTCGAAACCGCCGACCTCCCCGGCGGCATCGCTGTCCGCGACTCCAAGAAAACCCACCTCGAACCACTCCGCTTCACCACAGCGGAGTGGGACGCGTTTCGCACCGGGATGCTGAGGGGAGAGCTGTAAGCCCTCCCCTCGGAAGAGCACAGCAAGTGCTCGACGCGGCGCGAGCGGGATCTGGATCTCTCATGCGCCACGGTTGCGTGCGTCTCCTGCGGTGGAGCCCGGGCACGACTGACGACCGATACAGGAAGGGCCGGGCGGCCTCGGCGAACGCGGCCTCCATGCGGGCCCGTGCGGGCTCATCCGGCGGCGCATACATCAGTGACCTCCGTCAGTCGTTGGGCGTCCAACGGTAAGTCGAGTGCGGCAGTGGCCTCAGCCCAATGCCCGGAACAGCGACGGTACCCGCGAGACCAGGGAGTGGGGCCGTCCCCCCAGCCACCTGCTACACGCAGGTGGCGGCTCCTCGGCGCGTGGCTTGCGCGCCAGAGCTCGTCGAACGCGCACGCGACTTCCTCACCGCCCACCGCTGACCCATTCCCTCTTGACCACGTGATGGGCCGTCCGGAGCTGTAACCGAGTTGCGCGTTTTCTCCCCTGGCCGTTTCCGGCCGGGAAAGCAACAACCTGGCGGCTTCACGCGGCGGCTTCCCCGCCATGCTGCGCGGTGGCGAGCTCGACGCGGGAGGGGTGCGGGGTGGCACGGCGGGCATTGCTGCGGACGCTGCCATCAGGGCGAACACGACGACTGCGGCACGGGCGGCCTTCGGGTGCCTGGCACCAGTCGCAGCGAACATTGAGCGGGTCTGGCTGTCCAGCCGCGACGGCGGCCTCGCGAACGGCACGTACGGGCCTGTAGCGAGCCAGTTCCGCGCGAGCCGGCGAGGGGATGCACGATCCGATCGCGCGCAGCCGCGCCTCGATGGCCGGGTGCGGCCCGCTGGTCAGCGCGCGGTACTCGATGGGCGCGGCCCGCCCGGTTGCGACAGCGGTACGGGTGGTGCGCATCTCGGTGAGGAAGGCAGGAACGTCGTCGGGGTCGGCGGCCGGGGTGGGGTCGGTGTGGCGCTGCATCAGGGCATCGCGGTGCCGGGCCCAGGCAGTGAGGATGTCGTAAGGCTCGACGGGGTGGTACTGCGCGCTGTTGTCGCCCCCGCGGCGCTCGTAATAGTTGCGGACCACGCGGCCCACGTCCCACGAACCGGCGGGGAGTGTAGCGGGGACATCCGCGAGGGCGGTGGTCCATCGGGTGACGACGCGCTCGGCGCTGCTTGCGTCATTGAGCTGTCGGTCGATCCGGCCGTCGATGGTGGCGACGCGGTCGAGCAGTGCGACGATTTCACGGGGCGTCATCGGGCGTTCTCCCGGTTCTCCAAGTTGTCCAGGGCGGCGAGCAGGTTCTGCCGCGCTGAGGCGGCGGGGGCGGTGGTCGCACGGCCCCGGAAGGGAACGACGGTGGCGCCGGGCCCAGCCGGGCTCAGGTGGTCGAGGTCGGACCAGACCTTGAGCCAGTACCGGGCCGACCTGGGCGCCTCACCGGGCACGGTGCGGTGGACGGCGAGCTCGACGAGAGCAGAGACGCCGTGACGCTGAACGAGACGCCAGACGGCCTCCTGTTCGCCGAGGCCGAGGCTCCAGCGCACGCCGACGCCAGCGGCGTCGAGGGCGGCAGCCAGAGGGCGCAGTGCCTCGGTGACCACGGAGGCGGAGAGGGCTCTCGCGCGCGGCTGCTGCTGTTCCTCTTGGTGCTTGCGTTCTCTTGCGTTCTGGGGTGCAGATTCCACACCCCTGGGGGTGCAGTTCTCGCACCCCTCCGTTGCAGACCCCGCACCCCCTGGGGTGCAACTCTCGCACCCGTGCAGATTCGGCACCGGTGCAGAATCTGCACCACCAATCCGGGGTCTATCGGACGACATGGCGCGGGCGTGACCGACCGCGCCCGCGAGCCGGTACACGGTCTCGCCGCGCGGCCCCTTACGGCCCTCGACGACAGCCAGCTCACCGGACGCGAGCAACTTGTCGACTGCGCCGACGACACACCGCCGGGACGCGTTCGTGCGCTGCACGAGCATCGCGGTGCCGGCATAGGCGGTGCACTCCGGGCCCGAGCACTTGTCGGCGATGGCCAGCAGGATCATGCGGGCAGTGCCCTTCGCGGCGGACCGGGTCCAGACCCAGTCCATGGCGTCGAGGCTCAACGGGCCGCCCCTCCGAATCCGTGCGGGGTGGAGGTGAGGCTGCTGCGGGAGCGGATTGAAGGTATGGGGCGTATCACGCTGCGGCCTCCTGCCTCTCGGCGGAGACAGGGAAGTCGGTAGGCTTCACGAAGAGTCCTTTGACCGACGGTGCGGGGTGGGCAAGACCTCACGCCGTCGTGCTGTTCATGGATGGATGGCGTTGTGGGCTTCGAGGGCTCCGGCTGGCGTTGCGATCGCCAGGCCGGGGCCCGTTCTCGTTGTGGCGCAGGCCGTCACGCAGCCACGGCCACGTCACCGCCTGCACTGTCGGGGGCGATGACGGGCAGGCCCAGGTAGCTCCACAGGTCGTAGCGGGTGACGCGGTAGGCGCGGCCCAGCTGCCGGACGCGCACGGGGTACGTCCCGGTCTTCGCCATGAAGTAGCCCTGTGTGCGGCCGATGCCCAGGGCGCGGTTCGCGGTCTCCAGGGGGAAGCTCACCGGAAGGGCCGTCAGTTCGGCGTGGGTCATCTGGCGGGGGTGCATCCAAGCTCCGGTTTTGTCGATTTGCACAGCCGACGGTTCGAATCGACCTTGATCAACCTAGCGTCACAGAATGGCACGGCGCAAGTTGATGCGCTACCGTGTCGATATGCACAGTCACGAGATCTTGAGCGACGTGGTCGCCGAGCAGGTCCGGGCGCACCGGACTCGCCTCGGGCTCAACCGCGAGCAGCTCGCGGAGGAGTGCGCGCGGATCGGTGCTCCCGAGCTGACGTATGCGGCCATCACGAACATCGAGACCGGCCGCCGGGACAAGGACGGCAAGCGCCGCCGCGAGGTCACCGTCGACGAGCTGATGACCTTCGCGTACGCGCTCGGCGTCCCCCCGCTGCTTCTGATGCTGCCGCTCGGCAGCATGGACAGGGTCCCGTCGCCGGCCAAGTGGGGCGGCCTGCACCCGCACTACGCGTGGCAATGGGTTACCGGTGAGGAGCCGCCGGCCTTCCGTGACGAACGAGGGCGGACGGTCGTCGACAGCTCGGGAATCGGCGGCGAGGAAGGGCCGAACCGCACGGGGGTCTGGCGGCAGGTGGCCGTGCCTACCGAGGTGTACCGCAGCCTCCAGGCGACCCAGGCGGCGCTGAGGCATGCGAGCGGTCAGCTCCACTTCGCCCAGGCGCGTCACGGCGAGGATGCCGACGCGACCCGCAAGGCGCGCGGAGCCTACCTCGACCGGCTCCAGGAGTTCGCTGTCGTACTCAACGAGATGACCGATCTCGGGCTGAACATCCCGGCCTGCGACGCCAGATGGGTCGATGACATGCGGCAGTTCGACATGCTCAAGCGCCCGGAGGCTGTGCAGATCCTCGACACGAAGGACTAGAAGGAGAACAGGATTGACCGGCTCAACCTTCAAACGATGCGCCTGCCGCAACCCGGAAACGGTCAAGCAGTACGGCCAGTCGTGCCCCAAGCTCACGCAGAAGCGGCACGGCCTGTGGAACGTCCGGCAGGAGCTACCGCTCCGTGAGGACGGGAGCGCGACGAACCTTCCGCCGCTCCGGCTACACGTCCAAGAACGACGCTCAGGCCGACCTGGACCAGATCCGCACGCTGCTCAAGATCCCCAGCACCGACGACGCAGAAGGCCGCGTGCGCATCGGCGATCGTCCTCGAATCCGTCGCCTCCGGCAAGGAGCCGATACCGGACTACGAGGAGACGAAGCGGAAATTCGGGACCGGCCAGTCCCTCACCGTGCACACACACGGTCGGCGAGTGGCTCGAACTCTGTGCTCGCCGGCAAGAAGCGGCTCCGCAAGAGCGGCAAGGACCGGTACGAGACCGACATCCGCGTGCACCTGGAACCACGCATCGGGCACCTTCGCCTCGACCGGCTGCGGGTGCAGCAACCTCGACGAGATGTTCGCGGGCATAGCCGAGACGAACATCGAGATCAACGACGCGAACATCATGCGTCGTGCCGCGATCGACGAGCTGGCCGCGATCCCTGGAAGGGCGCGGAGAGCCGCGCCCGGCGCAAGGCGCTGAAGGAGACCATCGCGGCGATGCCCCCGTTCCGGCGGATCACCGGACCCTCGACGCAAAGCCACATCAGGGCAACGCTGCGTGCCGCCCTGAACGACGCCATCGCCCAGGGCTACATCACCTTCAACCCCGCCCAGCACGTCGAGCTGGAGGCGGCGAAGCGGCGAAGGCTCGTCTGGACCGGGAACGCGTCGAAGAATGGATCAGGACGGGCGAGAAACCGTCCCCGGTCATGGTGTGGACCCCGGAGCAGGCCGGGCCAGTTCCTCGACTTCATCGCCGAGGACCGGCTGTACGCCCTGTTCCACCTGATCACCTACCGCGGACTACGTCGTGAGGTGAGGCATGCGGAGCCCGCAAGCAGGACCTGAACCTCCAGGCGATGACGCTCACCATCGCCACGCAGCTGGTGCAGGACGGGTTGGGGAGGTCCTGGAGAGCGACCCGAAGACCGACAGCGGCGCGCGGTGGTCCATCTCGACGAAGACACCATGGACGCGCTGCGCACGCACCTAGCGAAGCAGGCCGCTGACCGGCTCAGCTGGGGTGAGGCGTGGCAGGACACGGGCCGCATCTTCACCCAGGAAAATGGCGAGTGGCTCCACCCGGGGTGGCTGACCGATTACTTCGAACGGCTCGTCGAGGCGAGCGGACTCCCGCCGATCCGACTGCATGACCTGCGTCACGTTGCGGCCTCGCTGATGCTTGCCGCCGGCGTCGACGTCAAGATCGTGTCCGAGACGCTGGGCCACAGCGACTCCCGGATCACGCGGGACATCTACCAGTCGGTCCTGCCGAAGGTCGGCGCCGAGGCAGCAGAGGCCACTGCCCGCATGGTCCCTCGGGCCGCGTCCTCGAAGATCGCGCGCACCGCCGGGCTCACCTCGGGCTCACACGCTCCCGCAGAGATCATCGCAATCTCGGGGCCAGCGACCCTGGACAAAGAAAAAGCCCAGGTCAGCGGGTAACTGGCCTGGACTTCAACTGAGCCGCCTTCGGGATTCGAACCCGAGACCTACGCATTACGAGTGCGTTGCTCTGGCCAACTGAGCTAAGGCGGCGCGCTGCCTGGCCGAGAGATGTCGTCGGCAGCGCGCCCAGTCTACACAGTTCCGGAGGGTGCTCCGCACCACGGCTTCGCACGGGGGTACGAAGCCGTGGTGCGAAGAGGCCGAGGTCAGGAGCAAGGTCAGGAGCAGCGGCGGGAGGCGGGCGGCGGCGTGCGGGTGAGGAGGTAGGAGTCGACCGCCTCGTCCACGCAGTCGCTGCCGCGGGTGTAGGCCGTGTGGCCGTCGCCGTCGTAGGTCAGGAGACGGCCGGAGGAGAGCTGGGAGGCGAGGGCGCGGGCCCAGGGGTACGGGGTCGCGGGGTCGCGGGTGGTCCCGACGACGAGGATCGGGGCGGCGCCGCGGGCCGTGATGCGGTGCGGGTGGCCGCTGGGACGGACGGGGCCAGTAGGCACAGCCGAGGGAGGCCCAGGCGAGGGCCTCGCCCAGGACCGGGGACGCCTTGCGGAAGGCGGGCAGGGCCTGGCGGACGCCGTCGGGACCACGGAAGGCGGCGGGGGGCGTCGAGGCAGTTCACCGCGGAGTTGGCGGCCATGAGGTTGGAGTACGAACCGCGCTCGTCGCGCTCGTAGTACGCGTCGGACAGGGCGAGCAGCACCGTGCCGTCGCCACCGGCCGCGTCCGCGAGGGCCTTGCGGAGCGCGGGCCAGGCGCCCTCGTCGTACATCGCGGCGATCACCCCGGTGGTCGCCAGGCCCTCGGTGAGGCGGCGGGAGCCACCGGCGGGGAGCGGGTGTCCGCCGAGGCCGGCGAGGAAGGACCGCAGGTGCTTCCCGGCATCGTCGGGACCCTCGGTGCCCAGGGGGCAGTCGACGTGGCGGGCACAGTCGCGGGCGAAGGAGGTGAACGCGGTCTGGAAACCCGCCGCCTGCTCGCGGTTGACGCGCTCGGCGCCGAGCGAGGGGTCGAGCGCGCCGTCGAGGACGAGCCGTCCCACCCGGGCGGGGAAGAGCTCGGCGTAGGTGGCGCCGAGGAACGTGCCGTAGGAGGCGCCGACGTAGTGCAGCTTGCTGTCGCCTAGGAGCCCGCGGAGGACGTCCATGTCGCGGGCGGCCTCGACGGTCGAGACGTGCCGCAGGACGCGGCCGGCACGGGTGGCGCAGCCCTGGGAGAACTTCTTGAGGTTCGCGACGTAGCTGCGCATCGCGGTGGCGGTCCGCGGGTTCGGGTCGGCCGCGGCGTAGCGGTCCATCTCGCCGTCGGAGAGGCAGTTGACCGGACTGCTGCGGCCCACGCCGCGCGGGTCCACCGCCACCAGGTCGTAGCGGGCGCGGACCTCGGCGGGGTACTTCGTGGCGGCGTGGCTCTGCAGGTAGTCGATCGCGGAGCCGCCCGGGCCGCCGGGGTTGACCAGCAGCGATCCGAGGCGTGCGGAGGCGTCCGTGGCCCGCTTGCGGGAGAGGGCGAGGGCGATGTCGCCGCCGTGGGGGGCGGCGTAGTCGAGGGGGACCTTCATCGAGGCGCATTCGAAACCCGCGCCCTTGCCGGTGCAGGAGTGCCAGCGGAGCTTCTGCGCGTAGTACGGCCGCAGGGGGCCGGCGGAATCGGCTCCGGGGAGGTCGGCGACGAGGGTGCTGCCGGGTTCGTCCCGGTCCTGCGGTCTCGCCGCCGCGGACGCGGCCGGCGCGGCGTTGCCGGCGGTGAGCGCGGAGAGCAGCAGGGCCGCGGTGGCGGCCAGGGTGCCGGAGGTACGGAGCAGGCGACTGGTGTCCATCGGCTGGTCCCTCTGTGTGGCAGACAGGTGGGCTGTGGCAGACAGCTGGGCGTACGGCATGCGAAGGCGAACGGGGCTGCGCGCGGCGGATGCGGCCGCGCACGCCGATTCCACGAGGGAGGATCCACGGATCGGATCGGGCTCGGGTGTACGGAGCGTATCTGTACGCACACCCGATTTCGCCGGGCCGGGCCTACAGGTCGGCTCATAAGGGTGAGGATTCACCCGGGCTGTGGTGTTCCCGTCGCCGCTGTGCCTACCGGCGTCGCCCACCGAGGTCGCTCACCGTCACCCACCGGTGCGCCCACCGGCGTCCGGGGCGCCCGGCGGCCTCAGCCCGCCCGCAGGGCCACCGTCATCGCCTCGACCGCCAGCAGGGGCGCCACGTTCCGGTCGAGCGCGCGGCGGCAGGCGGCGATCGCCTCGATCCGGCGCAACGTCGCCTCCGGCCGCGAACCGGAGGCGATCCGGTCCAGGGCGTCCCGCGCGTCCGCGTTGGCCGGCGCGACGCGCGAGCCGAGCTGTATCGCGAGGACGTCGCGGTAGAAGCCGGTGAGCTCCGTGAGGGCGAGGTCCAGGCTGTCGCGCTGGGTACGCGTCGAGCGGCGCTTCTGCCTGTCCTGGAGCTCCTTCATCGCGCCGGCCGTGCCGCGCGGGAGCCGCCCGCCCGTGCCGGCCGCCGCGCCGAGGGCGGTGCGCAGCTCCTCGGTCTCCTTGGCGTCGACCTCCTCGGCGACCTGCTTCGCGTCCTCGGCCGCGGCATCGATCAGCTCCTGGGCGGCCTTGAGGCAGCCGCCCATGTCATCGACGCGCAGCGGCAGCTTGAGCACGGCCGCGCGCCGGGCGCGGGCGCGCTCGTCCGTGGCGAGGCGGCGGGCCCGGCCTATGTGGCCCTGGGTGGCACTCGCCACGCGGGCGGCGAGCTCGGGCTCCACGCCGTCCCGGCGGACGAGGACGTCAGCGACGGCGGCCGCGGACGGCGTGCTCAGGGTGAGGTGGCGGCAGCGGGAGCGGATCGTCGGCAGCACGTCCTCGATGGACGGCGCGCAGAGCAGCCAGACCGTCCGCGGGGCGGGCTCCTCGACGGCCTTGAGGAGGACGTTGCCCGCGCCCTCGGTGAGGCGGTCCGCGTCCTCCAGGACGATCACCTGCCAGCGGCCGCCGGCGGGCGACAGCTGGGCGCGGCGGACGAGCTCGCGGGTCTCCTTGACGCCGATGGACAGCAGGTCGGTACGGACGATCTCGACATCCGCGTGCGTCCCGACCAGGGTCGTGTGGCAGCCGTCGCAGAAGCCGCAGCCGGGGCCCGCGCCGTACGCCCGGTCCGGACTGACGCACTGCAGCGCGGCGGCGAAGGCGCGCGCGGCCGTGGCACGGCCGGCGCCGGGCGGGCCGGTGAACAGCCACGCGTGGGTCATCCGGGAGCCGGCCGGGGCCTCCACCGGGCCGTCCGCCGACTCCGCCGCCGTGACCAGCGCGTCCGCGTCACGGGCGGCAGCGGCGAGCTGCTCCGTGACCCGGTCCTGCCCGACCAGGTCGTCCCATACCGCCATGGCTGTCCTCCGCGCCGATCGTCCTGCGGTCTGCCCCGGTCACCCATTGTGAGGCACCCCACTGACAGCGAGGCCCGGAACCGGCGGCGGGGCCCCCGGACGAGGGCCCCGCCGTTCTCTCACTTGCCGCGTCGCCGCGGCCCCTTGCCGCCGGCGTCACCGCCGTCGTCGTCGCGCCGGCTGCCGTCGTCGTCGCCGCGCGGGCCCAGGAGGTCGTCGGCGAGCGTCGCGTCGTCGGCCCACTCGGGACGGCGCCAGGGCTTGCGGGGGCTTCCCCCGGAATCCCCGGACGTCGAAGCGGGCGTCGAGGCGGGCGTCGAAGCTGACGTCCCCTCGGGGGCGTCGTCGAGCCGCGGCATTTCGCGCGTGCGCGTGTTGTCCGCCTCGTCCGCGGCGGGCCCGGCGGACGGGGACGCGTCCTCGGCCGCCGGCTCCTCCGGGCGGAAGAGCCAGTCCGGGACCCGGTCCACCGGGTCTTCGCGACGGCCCGCGGCAGGCTTCTCGGCCGCACCGTCCGCCGCGGAATCCACGCCCCAGGTGACCCGCTGCGGCGCCGGTCCGGCGGACGGCGCGGCGGGCGACGAGGGCTTGCGCGGGGAGGACTTGCGCGGCGACGCCGGCGGCAGCACGGCGGTCTCGTCCTCGGACCGCGCGCCGTCGGTGACGGGCGGCAGCACCGCGGTCTCGTCCGCGGCGGACCCCAGCGGCAGCACCGCCGTCTCGTCGCCGGAACCGTCCGGAACGTCCGAGGCATCGGAGGCTTCCGCCTCGCGCGGGTCCGCACGGTGGACGATCGGCGACTCGACGGTCAGCGTCTCGTCCGCGTCCCGCATCCGCACGGTCTCCCGGGGGTCGGGCCGGTGCACGGACGGGACTTGGAGCCGCTCGGTCCGCTCGGCGTCGTCCCGCACGGACGCCTGCTCGACCGTGGGCACCTCGTCGGACGTCTTCGCGGCGGGCTCGGGCTCGGACGGTCCGGGCTCGGCAGCCGCGGACCCGGCAGGCTCGGACTTGGAGAGATCCGGCTTGGAAAGGCCCGACTCGGAGAAGCCCGGCTTGGAGAGACTCGGCTCGGAAAGGCCCGGCTCGGCAGGCTCAGGAGCCGCCTCCGCCGCCATCCGCGCCGCCTCCGCGGCCAGCAGCGCCTCCTCCGCCGCACGCTGCTTCTCGCGACGCCGCTCCTCGGCCTCCGCGCGCAGCCGCGCCTCCTCGGCGGCCTGCTTGCGCAGCCGCTCCTGCTCCTCGGCGCGGACCCGCTCCTCCGCCTCGCGGCGCTTGCGCTCCTCCTCGGCGGCCCGGCGGGCCTCCTCCGCGCGCTCGCGGGCCTCCTCGGCCTGGCGCTCGGCCTCCCGGCGCGCCTCCTCCTCGGCCTCGCGGCGCTTGCGCTCCTCTTCCTCCGCGCGCAGCCTGGCGAGCTGCTCCTGGCGCTCGCGCTCCAGCCGCTCCTCCTCCGCCTTGCGCGCCGCCGCTTCCTCGGCCTTGCGCCGGGCCTCCGCCTCGGCGAGCCGACGGGCCTCCGCCAGCGCCTTCTCCTCGGTCGCGGACAGCGGGAGGTCCTGATCGAGCCGGTGGCGGACGACGGTGGTGACCTCGTCCGGCTCCTGGCCGGCGTCCACGACCAGGTAGCGCGCCGGGTCGGCGGCGGCCAGCGCCAGGAAGCCGCTGCGCACCCGCTGGTGGAACTCGGCCGGCTCGGACTCCAGCCGGTCCGGCGCCTCGGTGAAGCGCTCGCGCGCGGTCTCCGGCGAGACGTCCAGCAGCACCGTCAGATGGGGGACGAGCCCCTCGGTCGCCCACCGGTTGATGCGGGCGATCTCGGTCGGCGACAGGTCCCGGCCGGCGCCCTGGTAGGCGACGGAGGAGTCGATGTAGCGGTCGGAGATGACGACCGCGCCGCGCTCCAGGGCCGGCCGTACGACGGCGTTGACGTGCTCGGCACGGTCGGCCGCGTAGAGCAGGGCCTCGGCCCGGTCCGACAGGCCGGCCGACGCGACGTCCAGCAGGATCGCGCGCAGCCGCTTGCCGATGGGCGTCGCGCCGGGCTCGCGGGTGACGACGACCTCGTGGCCCTTGGAGCGGATCCATTCGGCGATGGCCTGCACCTGGGTGGACTTGCCGGCGCCGTCGCCGCCCTCGAAGGCGATGAAGAAGCCGTTGCGCGCCGGGGCCTGGGCAGGGTCGCCGTCACGGACGGCGTCCAGCAGGTCGCGGTGGAAGGGCACGCCGTGCCGGTCGTCGGTCCTGCCGAGCACCAGCGCGCCCACGGGCAGCAGCAGCGCGCCGATGAGCATCAGCGTGAACGCCGCCCCGCCGTGCGCGAAGACGAAGCTGCCGCTCTCGGCCCGGTGCGGACCGATGAGGGCGGCCAGCACGGGCGCGACGACCGCGCCCAGCGCCACGGTGACGCGGACGACCGCGTGCAGGTGGGCGGTCGTGCGCTCGCGCGCCGCGTCCTCCGTCTCCTGGTCGAGGAGGGTGTGGCCGGTGTTGGCGACGACGCCCGCGGCGACGCCCGCCAGCAGGACGAGCAGCAGCACGGTCGTGGGGTCGGGTACGAGCCCGGCCGCGAGCAGGGCCAGGCCGGTGACGCCGAGCGCCAGGGCCAGAAGCCGGCGGCGGGAGAAGCCGGGCAGGATCTTCGCCGCGGTGCGGATGCCGACGACGGGGCCGCCGGTGAGCGCGAGGGCCAGCAGCCCGAAGGCCACCGGGCCGCCGCCCAGGTCGTACGCCTGGAGCACCGCGACGCCCACCGCCGCGGCGACGGCCCCGGCGACCGCGGCGCAGGCCAGGACGAAGACCGGGATGCCGCCCGTGCGGCCCTTGTCGGGACCCTGGGCGTCCTTGGGCCGGCGCAGTCCCTCCAGCGGGGAGCGCGGGGCGGGAGCCTGCGCGCCGGGGAGCGGCAGGAAGTGGACGATCACGCCGGACGCGTTGAACAGCGCCGCCGCGAGATACGAGCCGAGGGCCGCCTGGTGCAGGTGGAACCAGTCGATCCCGGACCCCAGCAGATTGCTGACCAGCGTGATGGCGATCAGCGCGGCCGCCGCGACGGGCACGGCGACGAAGGAGGTGCGCAGCGAGAGCCGGCGCAGCGCGTCCCGGTGGTCCGGCCCGGGCCGGACGGGGTCGGCCTCGGGGGGCGCGCCGGGCAGCAGCGAGGGCGCGATGCCGTCCTTGGCCACGCCCCACACCCGCTCGGCGGCACCGAGGAGGAACGCGGTGATCAACAGCACCGCCAGTGCCTTGTGCTCGGTGAAGTCGATCCACACCGGCGCGACGGCCAGCAGGAGCGCGCGGACGGCGTCGGCGCCGACCATGGTCCAGCGGCGGTCCAGCGGACCGGCGGGGGCGAGCAGCGAGGAGAGCGGGCCCAGCAGAACCGCCCCGAAGAGCACCGTGGCGAGCAGCCGCGCGCCGATGACGGCGGCGACGGCGAGGGCGGCCCCGCGGTAACCGCCGCCGAAGGAGCCCGCGGTCACGGCCGCCTGGAACGCCAGGAGCAGCAGGACCAGCACACCGAGGGCGTCGCCGACCCCTCCCGCGGCCTGGGCGCTCCACAGCCGCTTCAGCGACGGGATGCGGAGCAGGGCACGGACGGCGCGCTCACGGGAGTCCGCGGCCAGTGCCCCGGAGGGGGAGGTGACCGGTGTTGGATGCTCGGCTCGCGTCATCCTGCCAGCCTATCCGGAGCGTCTGAATACGGACCGCCACGACGAACAGGCGCTCGAAGCGCGTGCGCGAACGGCCCGAGAAGGGCCCGGAAACGAGCGGGCGGCGGAACCGGAATCCGGTCCGCCGCCCGCTCGTACGACGAGGTCACTCCGCCTTGGCGGCCGCGGCCTTCTTGGCGGTGGTCTTCTTCGCCGCCGTCTTCTTCGCGGTGGTGGTCTTGGCCGCCGTCGTCTTCTTGGCGGCCGTCTTCTTCGCGGCGGTCTTCTTCGCCGGGGCCTTCTTGGCCGCCACCTTCTTCGCGGTCTTCTTGGCCGGGCCCTTGGCGCGCTTCTCCGCCAGCAGCTCGTACCCGCGCTCCGGCGTGATCGTCTCCACGTCGTCGTCCCGGCGCAGCGTCGCGTTCGTCTCGCCGTCCGTGACGTACGGGCCGAAGCGGCCGTCCTTGACCACGACCGGGCGCTCGCTGACCGGGTCGGTGCCCAGCTCCTTCAGCGGCGGCTTGGCCGCGGCCCGGCCGCGCTGCTTGGGCTGCGCGTAGATCGCGAGGGCCTCCTCCAGCGTGATGCCGAAGAGCTGCTCCTCGCTCTCCAGGGAGCGCGAGTCCGTGCCCTTCTTCAGGTACGGGCCGTAGCGGCCGTTCTGCGCGGTGATCTCCACGCCCTCGGCGTCGGTGCCGACGACGCGCGGCAGCGACATCAGCTTCAGCGCGTCCTCGAGGGTGACCGTGTCGAGGGACATGGACTTGAAGAGCGAGGCCGTCCGCGGCTTGACCGCGTTCTTGCCGGTCTTCGGGGTGCCCTCGGGCAGCACCTCGGTGACGTACGGGCCGTAGCGGCCGTCCTTGGCGATGATCGCGTGGCCGGACTGCGGGTCGGTGCCCAGCTCGTACTCGCCGCTCGGCCTGGCGAAGAGCTCCTCCGCGTACTCCACGGTGAGCTCGTCCGGCGCCAGGTCGTCCGGGACGTCCGCGCGCTGGTGGCCCTCGGTGTCCTTCTCGCCGCGCTCGACGTACGGACCGTAGCGGCCGACGCGCAGCACGATGCCCTCGCCGACGGGGAACGAGGAGATCTCCCGGGCGTCGATCGCGCCGAGGTCGGTGACCAGCTCCTTGAGACCGCCGAGGTGGTCGCCGTCGCCGTTGCCCGCCTCGGCCGCCTTGCCGGAGCCCTCCGGGCCCTCGCCGAAGTAGAAGCGGCGCAGCCACGGCACGGCCTGGGCCTCACCGCGGGCGATGCGGTCGAGGTCCTCCTCCATGGAGGCGGTGAAGTCGTAGTCGACCAGCCGGCCGAAGTGCTTCTCCAGCAGGTTGACCACGGCGAAGCTCAGGAAGGAGGGGACGAGCGCGGTGCCCTTCTTGAAGACGTAGCCGCGGTCGAGGATGGTGCCGATGATCGACGCGTACGTCGACGGACGGCCGATCTCGCGCTCCTCCAGCTCCTTGACCAGCGACGCCTCGGTGTAGCGGGCCGGGGGCTTGGTCGCGTGGCCGTCGGCGGTGATCTCCTGGGCCGTCAGCGCGTCGCCCTCGGCGACCTGCGGCAGCCGGCGCTCGCGGTCGTCGAGCTCGGCGTTCGGGTCGTCGGCGCCCTCGACGTAGGCCTTCATGAAGCCGTGGAAGGTGATCGTCTTGCCGGACGCGCTGAACTCGGCCTCCCGGCCGTCGCTCGCTCTGCCCGCGAT
>NZ_BAAAXZ010000111.1:0-40273 GCF_039535865.1 Streptomyces thioluteus | reverse complement strand
CCCATCGTGGGGAAGAGCGGGTCGCCGACGCCCTTGGCGCCCGCCACCGGGGCGTCCGCGGTGCGGACGGCCGTCCCGGCGGGCGCGCAGCCCGCGCAGAGGGCCAGCAGGAGGGCGCAGACGGGGAGGGTGGGGCGGCGCACGGGGCGGCTCCTCAAGATCGCCGGGACCCCCCGGTGCATCGTCGCAGATGTGCCCGCGGAGAGTGCGGATTGCACGTGCGCGCGATCGCCGCCCACTCCCCTCTGAGCTGCAATTCACCACATCTGGTGATTCCTTGGCCTTGAGTTGCGGATCGCGACTCTGGGTTGCCAAGCTGTTGCGGACCGTCAACCTTGGGAGTGGACGTGGCTTTCGGTGACCAGCCCGCATACCTTCGCGTCGCCGGGGATCTCCGACAGAAGATCGTCGCCGGGGAGTTGCCGCCGCACACCCGGCTCCCCTCCCAGGCGCGCATCCGTGAGCAGTACGGCGTCTCCGACACCGTCGCCCTGGAGGCCCGCAAGGTCCTGATGGCGGAGGGGCTGGTGGAGGGCCGCTCCGGCTCCGGCACCTATGTGCGCGAGCGCCCCGAGCGCCGCCTCGTGGTGCGCACCGGCTACCGCTCGGTGGGCGAGTCCACCCCGTTCCGTCAGGAGCAGGCCGATCCGAAGGTCAAGGGCACCTGGGAGTCGCGCAGCGAGCAGGGCGCGGCGACGGCCGCCGTCGCGGAGCGGCTGAGAATCTCCGTCGGCGACAAGGTGATGCGCACCGACTACCTCTTCCGCTGCTCCGGCGAGCCCGCCATGCTCTCGACCTCCTGGGAGCCCCTCGCCCTCACGGGCCGGACGCCGGTGATGCTCCCCGAGGAGGGTCCGCTCGCCGGGCGCGGGGTCGTGGAGCGGATGGCCGCGATCGACCTGATCGTGGACAACGTCACCGAGGAGATCAGTGCCCGCCCCGGGCTGGCCCAGGAGGCGCTCGCCCTCGGCGGTGTGCCCGGCCACTGGGTGCTGGTGGTGGCCCGGACGTACTTCGCGGGCGGCTGCCCGGTCGAGACGGCGGACGTGGTGATGCTCGCCGAGCGGCACCGGGTCGCCTATCACCTGCCGGTGAAGTAGCCGTGGCGCCCGGATGAACGGGTGTGACGGCCGCGTGAACTGACTGGCGAGTCAGGACCGAAGTCCGAAAGCAGCCCTTACCACCCATCCCTACCCGAGGGTAGGAACTGTGCGGTATGTCCGGCTTTCGCTCGCTATGAGACCCCCTTTCCTTGTGTTGCAAAACTCACATAGCCCCTGGTCAGGGGCTTTTGGCGGAACCAACTCGGCCAAATCGCTCGTACGATGGCGCGGTTTGTGTCTGCCATGAAGGAGTAGAAAGCAAAGGAGGACCGGGGCGTTGAGTACCGAACAGGGGTCTCACTCCAATTACCGCCGGACTCTCGGTCCGGTGGCCCTGACGGCCGTCGGCCTCGGGTCGATCATTGGCTCGGGCTGGCTCTTCGGCGCCCAGCGGGCCGCCGGCATTGCCGGCCCTGCGGCGATCCTCGCGTGGGTCATCGGCGCCGTCGTCGCCCTGACCATCGCGCTGACCTACAGCGAGCTGGGGGCGATGTTCCCCAAGGCCGGCGGCATGGTCCGCTACGGCCAGTACTCGCACGGCTCGCTGGCCGGCTATCTCGCCGCCTGGGCCAACTGGATCGCGATCGTCTCCGTCATCCCGGGTGAGGCGACCGCTTCCGTCCAGTACATGAGCTCCTGGAAGTGGCAGTGGGCCAAGGACCTCTTCGACGGCAAGGAGCTCACACGGCACCGGTGTGGCTCTCGCCAGCGTCCTGCTGGTCTTCTACTTCTTCCTCAACTGGTTCGCGATCACCCTGTTCGCCAAGACCAACAACGCGATCACCATCTTCAAGGTCGTCGTCCCGGTCCTGACCGCGGGCGCCCTGATGTGGTCGCACTTCGACACCCACAACATCGAGGTGTCCGGCGGCTTCGCGCCCAACGGCTGGAGCGCGGTGTTCACGGCGGTGGCCACCTCCGGCATCGTCTGGGCCTACAACGGCTTCCAGTCCCCGCTGAACATGGCCGGTGAGGCCCGCAACCCGGGCAAGTCGCTGCCCAAGGCCGTCATCGGCTCCATCCTGATCGCGCTGGTCATCTACATCGCGCTGCAGGTCGCCTTCCTGATGGCCGTCCCCTCTGCCGACCTCTCCGACGGCTGGAGCGCCCTCACCTACAAGTCCCCGCTGGCCGACCTGGCCATCGCCTGGGGTCTGAACTGGCTGGCGATCGTCCTCTACGCGGACGCCTTCATCTCGCCCTCCGGCACCGGCATGATCTACGCCGCGACCACCTCGCGCATGATCCACGGCGTCCAGGAGAACGGCCACCTGCCGGGCATCTTCGGCAAGGTCGACCCGAAGACCGGCGTTCCGCGCCCGGCACTGCTGCTCAACCTCGTCGTCGCGTTCCTCTTCCTCGCGGTCTTCCGCGGCTGGGGCTCGCTCGCCGAGATCGTCTCGGTCGCGACCGTCATCTCGTACATCACCGGCCCCGTCGCCGTGATGTCGCTGCGCCGCATCGCCCCGGGCCTCAAGCGCCCGGTCAAGCTGCGCGCCATGCCCGTCATCGCGCCCGTCGCGATGATCTTCGGCTCGCTCGTCCTCTACTGGGGCAAGTGGCCGCTCACCGGCAAGGTCATCCTGATCATGGCGGTCGGCCTGCCGATCTGGGCCTGGTACGAGCTGCGCAAGCCGTGGGCCGAGCTCAAGCCGCACCTCAAGGCCGGCGCCTGGGTGGTGGCGTACCTGCTGGTCATGGCCTTCGTCTCGTGGGCCGGCGGCACCGAGTTCGGCGGCAAGGGCTACCTGGCCGAGGGGTGGGACCTGCTGGTCGTCGCCCTGATCGGTCTGGCCTTCTACTTCTGGGGTGTGCGCAGCGCCTGGCGCAACCCGACGCTGGTCGCCACCGAGCAGGAGATGGCGGCCATGGAGGCCGACGAGATGCCCGAGGCGGAGCCGGTCAAGGCGAAGTAATGCACATGCGTGGCCGAATGCGTACCTCTTCGTGAAAACCCGTATCCGCTGCGTAAAGGTCGGGCGTACGCTCGGGCATATGCGGACTGCGGTTTCTTCACGAGAGGTGCCACGGCGGAAGGGCAGGGGCGATGGGTGACAACGAACCGCTCCTGCCCTGGCTCGTGATCCGCCAGGACGACAACGGCAATCGCTACCGCGTGGGCCGGTACGCCACCAGAACCGAAGCGGAACGGGTGGCGGACCGGCTCGACGCGTCCGGTCACCAACCCGGTCACCAACAGCTCTACACGGTCGAGCGGGTGCGGGTGGCACCCTGAGTCCACCCCTGGTCCCGGTCCCAGGCCCGGCCCCTGATCCCCGCCGTCATCCGACTGCGGGCACCGGCGATACGTCAACCCCCATACCGGGTATGTGCTGATTATTAGCCCCAAGCCGGGCAATCCGGTGGGGTCGCGCAGCGGTCTGGGAAGTGGTCGGCGTGAGCGACAGCGCACTGGCATCGACGCCGGGATTCGCCGAATGGAGCTTCCCCGCCGAGGCCGGCGCGGTGCGCACCGCCCGTACCCTCGTCCGCGACACGCTGCACGAATGGGGACTCGACGACGTCCATCGACGTGACGGTCCTGCTCGTGAGCGAGCTCGTCACCAACTCCCTGCGGCACGCCACCGGCCCCATCGGCGTACGGATGTACCCTCGCGCCGGGCACGTGCTCCAGGTCGAGGTCTCCGACCCGCTTCCCGACCCGCCCCGTGAACGGACCGCCGCCTCCGACGACGAGGGCGGCCGCGGACTCCAGCTCGTCGCCCTGGCCTCCCGCCGCTGGGGAACCCTGCACGGCGACAACGGCAAGACGGTCTGGTTCGAACTGAGCTTGCCAACCCGCTAAGCAGGGGAGGACACATAGCGGGTTGAGACCGTGCTGTGATCGTGAAGTCCGTGTTCCGAGGGGCTCCGGTGCTGGATACTCGGCCTTCTGATGCCGGTGCGAGCACATGAGCCGGAGGGGACGGGCACGTGAGCGAAAAGCCAGCGGGCGCTGCGGCGGGCAGCCCAGAGGGTACGGACACCACGTCGATGTGGCAGAACAGCCCGCCCGGTTCCCTCTACGACTACATTCGCGTGGCGTCCTTCTCGCTGGGCCCCGACGGCCGGATCGAGCAGTGGAGCGAACGCGCCGCCGAGCTCTTCGGGATAACTCCGGGCCAGGCGTTGGGCAGGGATCCCCAGGACGTGTTCGCCGGCCCGCAGCAGGGGGTCCTCTTTTCGGGGGACGCGCTTCCCGGCCACGACCTTGACGGCCGGGCCTGGACGGGACTCGTCCCCTACCAGCGCGACGAACGGCAGCAGGGGCTGGCCGAGATCTATGTGATGCCCAGCCGCAACGAGCGCGGTGAACGCGCCGCGCTCTGCGTGGCCGTCGACGTCCGGGCGCTCCAGGGGATAGAGACCGACATCGCGGCCTCCGAAGCCGTTTTCGGCCAATCTCCCCTCGGATTCTTCTTCTTCGGCACGGATTTGCGGCTGCTCCGCGTCAACGAGAGCTTCGCCCAGGCCCTCGGCCGTCCCGTCGCCTGGCACCGCGGCCGCACCCCGCACGACTTCCTGCCGCGCTCCGAGGCCGAAAGGCTGACCCTCGCCCTGCGCCAGGTCCTGGACAGCGGACGGCCGGTGGCCGACCTCCAGCTCGTCGGGCCGGTGCCCGGCCGGACCGAGCGGCGCCGCTGGTCCGTCTCGCTCTACCGGCTGCACGGCGGCAGCGGACGGCCCATCGGTGTGGCCGCCATCGCCACCGACGTCACCGGCCGCCGCCGCGCCGAGCGCGAGGCCGCGGGCGTCCGGCGCAACCTGGCGCTGCTCAACGAGGCGAGCGCCCGCATCGGCACCTCCCTCGATCTGGAGACCACCGCGCGCGAACTGCTGGACGTGGCCGTGCCGCAGTTCTGCGACCTCGCCTCCGTCGACCTCTACCAGGGGCTCCTGGCCGGCGACGAGGCGCCGCCGGGCCTCGCCGACGGCAGCGCCGAGCTGCGCCGCGTGGCCTTCGCCAGCGCCGTATCCGGCGCGCCCGTCGCCCCCGACGTGTCCGACGCCTCCGACCCCTCCGGCGAGAAGGCCGTCCAGGTCGGCGAGGTGCACCGGTACGCCTTCCACTCCCCGTGCGCCGGCGCCCTGCGCACGGCCCAGCCGCAGGCCGTCCCCGGGGTGTCCGGGCAGTCCACCCTGGCCGTGCCGATGGTCGCCCGCGACACGGTCGTCGGGCTGGTGCAGTTCACCCGCACCCGGGGCAGCGAGCCCTTCGGCGAGCGCGACCGGGCCGTCGCGGTCGAGCTGGCCTCGCGGGCCGCGGTCTGCATCGACAACGCGCGCCTCTACCGGCGCGAGCACGAGCGCGCCCTGATCCTCCAGCGCAGCCTGCTGCCCCCGGTCGACCCCGAGGCCGCCGGACTGGAGATCGCCTGCCGCTACCTCCCGGGCAACGCCGCGACCGAGGTGGGCGGTGACTGGTTCGACGTCATCGAGCTCCCCGGCCACCGCACGGCCCTCGTCGTCGGCGACGTGATGGGCCGCGGCCTGCGGGCCGCCGTGGCCATGGGCGAACTGCGCACCGCCGTACGGACCCTGGCCATGCTCGACATGGAACCGGCCGAGGTGCTCTCCGCGCTCGACGAGATCGCCCACGGGCTCGGCCGGCCCGGCGGCAAGCAGTCCGCCTCGCGCGGCGTGCGGGGCAGCGTGCGCCCGGCCGACCTCTCCGAGGTGTACCTCGCGACGTGCGTCTACGCCGTCTACGACCCCGTCACCCGGCGGTGCACCGTCGCCAACGCCGGCCATCTGCCGCCCGTCCTCGTCGAGGAGGGACAGCCCGCCCGGCTGCTGGAGGTGCAGCCGGGCATGCCGCTCGGCGTGGGCGGCGAGCTCTTCGAGGAGACGGTGATCGAGCTGCCGGACGGGGCGCTGCTCGCCCTCTACACCGACGGCCTGGTCGAGTCCCGCGACCATCCGCTGGACGAGGGCCTCCAGGCGTTCCAGGACGCGCTCACGGACCCGGCGCGGCCGCTGGAGGACGTCTGCGACCACGTCCTCTCCGCCCTGGACACCCACCACGGCGAGGACGACATCGCCCTGCTGATGGCCCGGCTGCGCGGGCTCCCGTCGGGGCACGTCGGCGACTGGACGCTCCCGCCCGAGCCGCGCTCGGTCGCCCGCGCGCGCGAGCTGGCCCGCGAACTGCTCCCGCAGTGGGGGCTGGAGGCCCTGGTCGACACCACCGAGCTGCTCGTGAGCGAGCTGGTGACGAACGCGCTGCGGTACGGCGAGGGCGACATCCGGCTGCGGCTGCTGCTGGACCGGACGCTGGTCTGCGAGGTCTGGGACGGCGGATCCGTGCAGCCGCGGCGGCGACGGGCGCGGGACACGGACGAGGGCGGGCGCGGGCTGCAGCTGGTGGGGCTGCTCAGCGCGGCGTGGGGGAGCCGGAGGATTCCGGACGGGAAGACGGTGTGGTTCGAACTGGCGCTGCCGGATGGGGAGTCGGGGGCGCCCGATGCGGTGGAGGCTCTGATGAGCCTCTATTGAGGGGGGTTTTGCCCCGGTCCCGCCCTTTCACCGTTTCCGCAGCAGCACGCTGCGCGCGCTGTCCTCAAGCGCCGGACGGGCTGATTTTTAGCCCGTCCGGTGCTTGAGGACAAACCCGCGCGGAGCGCGGCGAGAAACGGTGAAAGGGCGGGACAGGGGCTCAATCCCCCCGCGCCGCCAGGCGCCCGCGCGTCGCACCCCCGCCGAACGTCGCCGGCAACAGACCCGCCAGCACGATGCCCCCGAGAAGCGCACCCCCCCAACGCCCGCGTCGGCGGCTCCGCCGGCCCCTCGTACGCCCCCACATCCCGCTCCGCCAGCCGTCGCGCCGCGCGGGCCAGCGTCTCCGCGCGCTCCGCGTCCGCCGCCGCGGACGGCGGGAGCGAGCCGTCCGGGGGCCGGGCCAGGGACAGGAGGCGTTCGGCCTCGGTCAGCCGGGTCCGGGCCCGGCTGCCCACCGCGCCGCGGTGGGTGGCGACGAAGTCCCGCGCCCCGGCGACCTCCCCCCGCGCCGCGAGCACCGCGCGCCCGGCCCGCGCCCGGGCCCGGGCGGGGCGGCCGGGATCCGTGTCCGGGCACGACTCGTCCAGGGCGGCCGCCGCCTCGTCGATCCGCCGCAGCACCGCCCGCGGGTCGATCCGTTCGCACGCGGCCTCCCGCCGCGCCGCGGAGAGCAGCCGCGCCCCGGGACCGGTGGCGACCGCGGCCGCCGTCTCGGCGTCCACCAGCGCGGAGGCCAGCCGCCGCGCCGCACCGCCCAGTTCGTACGCGTGCCGCAGCGCCGCCGTCGCCAGGGTGCGGGCCTGGGACAGCGCGCCCTCGGCCGCGCGGACCGAGACCGCGGCCCGGTCCGGCTCGCCCGCCGCGAGCGCGACGTGCGCCTCGGCGAGGGCGGCCTCCGCGAAGGCCAGCCGGTCGCGGGCCTCCTCGGGGTACCCCTCGGCGGGGGCCAGCGACGCGGGGGTGCAGCGGCCGGCGACCGCCGCGAGCGCGTACTGCGCCGTGTCGATGCGCGGCGCCAGGGACCGGGCGGCGGCCTCGGCGCGGTCGAGCACCAGCGCCGCGTGGGCCGTGAGGTCGCGCAGCCGGTCGAAGGCCGCCGCCTCCGCGTCCAGCCGCCGGTTGGCGCTGGTGCAGCGGGAGCAGATCTCGTCGAGGGCGTGCCGGCGGAAGTCGTCGTCGCGCACGGGCGCGTCGTCCAGCCGCTGCCGCAGCCGGAACGCGTCGGCGAGCTCCGCCCGGGCGTAGGCGACGGCCTCGGCGAACGGCCGCACCGCGTCCTCGCCGAGCTGGGCGAGGGCGAACGGGAGCTCCTCCGCGCTGGTGCGCACCGCGTCGTCCGTTCCGACGAGCCGGGCGTCGGCCTCGGCGTCCAGCTCGGGCAGCGGGGTGAGCGGCTGCGCCATGCGGGCCAGCCCCGGCGGGGTGGTGGTGGCCACCAGCGGCGGGTCCGGGGGCGGAGGAGCGGGCCGGCGGCGCGCCCGCCGCCCGCGCAGGTAGAGGCCGGCCAGGATCAGCAGCGTCCCGCAGACCACGGGGATCCAGAACCGCCGGTCGCCGGGGAGCAGCCCGCTGCCGCCGGGGTCGGTGCGGCCGGGGACGATGACGGGCGCGCGTACGGGCTGTCCCGCCAGGACGGAGCGGTAGCCGTCGGCGGCGCCGATCGCGGCCCCGGCCCAGTCGTGCTCCTTGAGCGCGGGCCCGATGGCGACCGAGGCGACCTGCGCCAGCTGCTCGGCGCGGAAGCCCGAGTCCTGGGCGGCGGAGACGGCGAACTGCCGCGGGTAGGTGGCGATGGCGAGCAGGACGTCGTGCGGGCCGAGACCGTTGCGGTCGGCCGTGGCGTCGGCCCAGTCGTGCGCGGCGCGTCCGGAGAAGTCGCGGACGTAGGTGACGTACAGCTGGATGCGCTGGGCGGCCAGCCGGGCGAGGGCGGCCTCGACCTGGGAGCGGCGGCGGCCGAGGGCACCGACGGTGTCGGTGACGCGGCCGCCCGCGTCCAGATCGAGCGGGGTCTCCGCGCGGGCGGCGGGCGGTGCCGGGAGCAGCAGCGCGCACAGCACGAAGAGGGCGCCGAGCAGGGCCCACCCCGGCGCCCCGGGCCCGTACCGACTCAGAAGCCGCGTCACACTTCGGAGCGTATGACCGGTTTGTCAAAGTCGCTACCCGGAGCTCGTGTGGTATTACGCTCCGTGTTCCGCGCCCCGGCGGCGGATCTTGCTCCCCAGCCAGACCAGCGGGTCGTACGAGCGGTCCACGACCCGCTCCTTCAGCGGGATCAGGGCGTTGTCGGTGATCTTGATGTGCTCGGGGCAGACCTCCGTGCAGCACTTGGTGATGTTGCAGTAGCCGAGCCCGTGGTTCTCGCGGGCCGCCGCCTTGCGGTCCACGCCCGCCTCGGCGGCCGCGTCCAGCGGGTGCATGTCCAGCTCGGCCACCCGCATCAGGAAGCGCGGACCGGCGAAGGCCGTCTTGTTCTCCTCGTGGTCACGCACCACGTGACAGGTGTCCTGGCACAGGAAGCACTCGATGCACTTGCGGAACTCCTGGACGCGGTCCACGTCCTGCTGCTTCATCCGGTACTCGCCCGGCTCCAGCTCCGCCGGCGGCGCGAACGCGGCCACCTCGCGCGCCTTGGCGTAGTTGTACGAGACGTCCGTGACCAGGTCCCGGACGACGGGGAAGGCCCGCATCGGGGTCACCGTGACCGTCTCGGCCGGGTCGAAGACGGACATCCGGGTCATGCACATCAGCCGCGGGCGGCCGTTGATCTCCGCGCTGCACGAACCGCACTTGCCCGCCTTGCAGTTCCAGCGGACGGCCAGGTCCGGGGCGGCGGTGGCCTGGAGCCGGTGGATGACGTCGAGGACGACCTCGCCCTCGTTGACGGTGACCTCGTAGTCGCCGAGGCCGCCCCCGTCCGCGTCACCCCGCCACACCTTGAAGTGCGCCTGATAACTCATCGGGTGAGCTCCTCGTCCGTCAGGTACTTCTTCAGCTCGTCCTTCTCGAAAAGCTCCAGCAGGTCGGGGCGCATCGGCGGGGCCTCCTGCCGCTCCAGCCGGATGCGGCCGAGCGCCGGGTCCTCGACGGCCGGTTCCGTGCTGTCGTCGGCCAGCCGGCACACCAGGTTGACCTGCCGCCACCGCCGGTCCATCCCCGGATGGTCGTCGCGGGTGTGCCCGCCCCGGCTCTCGGACCGCTCCAGCGCGGCGCGCGCCACGCACTCGCTGACCAGCAGCATGTTGCGCAGGTCCAGGGACAGGTGCCAGCCCGGGTTGAACTGCCGGTGCCCCTCGACCGCCGCCCTGCGGGCCCGGGCCCGCAGGGCGGACAGCCGGCGCAGGGCCTCCTCCATCTCGGGCGCCCGGCGGATGATGCCGACCAGGTCGTTCATCGACTGCTGGAGCTCCTGGTGGAGGGTGTACGGGTTCTCCGCGTCCCCCGTCTCCTCGGCGCCGAACGGACGGAGTGCCTCCGCCTCCGCCGACGCGATGTCCGCGTCCGAGACCTCCGGCCGCTCCGCCGGGCCGAGCTCCGCCGCGTACCGCGCCGCGTACAGGCCCGCGCGCCGCCCGAACACCAGGAGATCCGAGAGGGAGTTGCCGCCGAGCCGGTTGGAGCCGTGCAGCCCGCCCGCCACCTCGCCGGCCGCGAACAGGCCCTGCACCCCGACCGCCGCGGCGGTGTCCGGCTCCACCTCGACGCCGCCCATCACGTAGTGGCAGGTGGGGCCGACCTCCATTGCCTCGGCGGTGATGTCGACGTCCGCCAGTTCCTTGAACTGGTGGTGCATGGAGGGGAGTTTGCGCCGGATGACGTCCGCGGGCATCCGGGTCGACACGTCCAGGAACACCCCGCCGTGCGGCGAGCCGCGGCCCGCCTTGACCTCGGCGTTGATGGCCCGGGCGACCTCGTCGCGCGGAAGCAGCTCCGGCGGGCGGCGGTTGTCGTCCGGGTCGGTGTACCAGCGGTCGCCCTCGGCCTCCGTCTCGGCGTACTTCTCCTTGAAGACCTCGGGGACGTACTCGAACATGAACCGCTTGCCGTCGCTGTTGCGCAGCACGCCGCCGTCGCCGCGCACCGACTCGGTGACGAGGATGCCCTTGACGGACGGCGGCCAGACCATGCCCGTGGGGTGGAACTGGACGAACTCCATGTTGACGAGCCGGGCCCCGGCCAGCAGCGCCAGCGCGTGCCCGTCGCCGGTGTACTCCCAGGAGTTGGAGGTCACCTTGAAGGACTTGCCGATGCCCCCGGTCGCCAGCACCACCGCCGGGGACTCCAGGACGAAGAACCGTCCCGACTCCCGTTCGTAGCCGAAGACGCCCGAGACCCGCCCGCCCGGCCCGGGGCGGTTCTTCAGCACCCGGGTGACCGTGCACTCCTGGAAGACCTTGAGCCGGGCCTCGTAGTCCCCGAACTCCCGCTGGTCCTCCTGCTGGAGGGCGACGACCTTCTGCTGGAGCGTGCGGATCAGCTCCAGGCCGGTGCGGTCGCCGACGTGCGCCAGCCGCGGGTACTCGTGCCCGCCGAAGTTGCGCTGCGAGATCCGCCCGTCCGGAGTGCGGTCGAAGACCGCCCCCCAGGTCTCCAGCTCCCACACGCGCTGCGGGGCCTCGCGGGCGAGGAGTTCGGCCATCCGCCAGTTGTTGAGGAACTTGCCTCCGCGGAGCGTGTCGCGGAAGTGCACCTGCCAGTTGTCGTGCGCGTTCACGTTGCCCATGCAGGCCGCGATGCCGCCCTCGGCCATGACCGTGTGCGCCTTGCCGAACAGCGACTTGCAGATCACAGCGCAGCGCAGCCCCTGTTCGCGGGCCTCGATCGCGGCCCGCAGCCCGGCGCCCCCCGCGCCCACCACGACCACGTCCCAGGACTGCCGGTCCACCCGTGTCATCGAAACGTCTCCCCTAGAAGAAGCTCGGGTCGTCGAACACGCCGCCCGCGACCAGGTACACGTACAGGTCGGCCAGCGCCACGCTCACCAGCGAGGCCCAGGCGAGCGCCATGTGGCGGGCGTTGAGCCGGCCCACCCAGGTCCACATGCGGTAGCGGACGGGGTGCCGGGAGAAGGTGCGCAGACGTCCGCCGACGATGTGCCGGCACGAGTGGCAGGAGAGCGTGTACGCCCAGATCAGCACGGCGTTGGCGACGAGGACGAGGGTGCCCAGGCCCATGTGGCCCCACTCCTCGTGCTCGTTGCGGAAGCCGACGACCGCGTCGTAGGTGAGGACGGCCGCCACGAGCACCGCCGCGTAGAAGAAGTAGCGGTGGATGTTCTGCAGGATCAGCGGGAAGCGGGTCTCGCCGCTGTACTTCTTGTGCGGCTCGGCGACCGCGCAGGCCGGGGCGAGGCCCAGAAGCCCCGGTAGTAGGCCTTGCGGTAGTAGTAGCAGGTCAGCCGGAAGCCCAGCGGGAAGATCAGCACCAGCAGGGCGGGGGAGATGGCCCACCAGTCGCCGAACAGCCCCCAGGAGGCGCCCTCCTTCATCGGGACGCAGCGGGTGGCGAAGCACGGCGAGTAGAACGGCGAGACGTAGGGCGCCGCGTAGTAGCGCTCGTCCGCGAAGGCCCGCCAGGTGGCGTAGACGACGAAGATCAGCAGCCCGGTGGTGGTGGCGGCGGGCGCCAGCCACCAGCGGTCGCGGCGCAGATGGCGGGCCGGGATCGCGGCCCGCGAGGGGTGGTGGGACGCCGCCGCCCGCCGCGGGGGGCGGGGGCGGCCGGTCGGGGATCGGAGCCGGCGGACGGCCGGGGACCGGTGCCGGTTGACGGATCGGTGCCAGTTGACAAGGGGGACTCCGGGAGGAGCGGGGGGTAGGGGTGGCGGGATGCCGGACGGCCGCTAGGGGGCGCGGCGGTCCCGGGAGCCGATCCCCTCCTCGTCGGCGTCCCGCCACAGCGAGGCGTCGTACGGGGTGTCGGGGATCGTCACCATGGCCGGACGGGGACGCTCCGGTGGCTGGGTCTCGCGCAACAGCGAGAAGCTGTCGCGCAGATGACCGGCGTCGGAGCGCATCCGCCGCAGCTCCGGACCGTCGCTGCCCAGCTGTCGCTCCAGCCGCCCGAGGGCCCGGTCGAGTTCGCCCAGGCAGCGCTGAACAGCAGTCAAATCGTCGTTCAGGGACACGGTTTGCCCTCACTTCCGCGATCGGCGGTTGCGGGTGGCGACGGTGATGCGACAGAGAGTGTCGCGCGTCACACCCCTTCAGGGGAAGATAGCCGCCCCGATTGCACCTTCGCGGGAGCGCATTCCTCGCGCGGCCTGCCGCTGCTCAAACGTTCGTCCAGGTGGGTGGCGTGCGGGTCGGCGGCGTCGTGTCGGCACGTCTTCGCCCGGGCCGTCGCCTTCAGTGGGCGGAGAAGATCGGATCAGCCGCGCAATGCGCCGACCGAGCGATTGGGGCGGCCGGGCGATCCGAAGGATCCGGCCCCGTACGGCGGAGGTTGTCACCCATGTCCATCCGCACGCCCTCGCGCTCGCGCCGTCCCGCCGCCCTGCTCGTCGCGGGGCTCCTGCTCCCGCTGCCCGTCCTGGCCGGCTGCGGCGGGGACAGCACCGCCGGGGGCGGGCTGTCGGACGCCACCCAGGACATCGCGGCCGCCCCCCGGTCGAAGGTCGCCGACAAGGGCGCCCTGACCTGGGCCGTCGACGCGCTGCCGGCCACCTACAACGTCTTCCAGTCGGACGCCGACGCCACCTCGCAGCGGGTGGCCGCCGCCGTGCTGCCCACCCTGTTCACCCTGGATGTCCACGGCCGCCCGCAGCGCAACGCCGACTACCTGACCTCCGCCGACGTCGTGCAGCGCGAGCCGAAGCAGGCCGTGCTCTACCGCCTGAACCCGCGCGCGGTGTGGAGCGACGGCACGCCCGTCACCGCGGCCGACTTCGAGGCCCAGTGGAAGGCCCTGCGCGGCAAGGACAGCGCATTCTGGACGGCGGGGAACGCCGGATACGACCGGATCGAGCGGGTCGAGCGCGGCGCCGACGCCCACGAGGTCAAGGTCACCTTCGCGAAGCCCTACGCCGACTGGGCCGGCCTCTTCACCCCGCTCTACCCCCGGGCGGCGATGGGCACCGGGAACGCCTTCAACGACTCGATGCGCAAGGGCCTGGCGTTCTCGGCGGGCCCGTTCCAGGTGGCCGAGCGCAACGACGCCCAGGGCACGCTGGCGCTCGTCCGCAACCCCCGGTGGTGGGGCGACCGGGCCAAGCTCGACCGGCTGGTGCTGCGCGCCGTGCCGCGCGACGAGCGGGCCGCCGCGCTGGCGGGCGGCGGGCTCGACGTCGCCGAGATCGCCCCCGCCGCGGCCGAGCGGATCGCCCGGGCCAACGAGCCGCCCCGGCACAAGGGCGACGACGCGAACAAGCCCGCCGCGGCCGCCGCACCCGCACCGGCCGCCGGTCCGGACGCCGGCCTGCGGGGCCTGGCCGTGCACCGCGCGCTGGAGCCCGCCTACACCCAGCTGGCGCTGAACGGCGCCGCCGGGCCGCTCTCCGACGAGCGGGTACGGCGGGCCGTGGCCCGGGCGATCGACCGCACGGAGCTCGCCCGGTTCGTCCTGGCCCCCCTGGGCCTGCCCGCCGACCCGCTCGGCAGCCACGTCCTCGTCGCCGGGCAGCCGGGCTACGAGGACAACAGCGACGCCCTCGGCTCCCCCGACCCCGGGGCGGCCCGGGACCTGCTGGCCGACGCGGGCTGGAAGGAGGGCAAGGGCGAGCCGCCGCGGCGCAGGCCGGCCCAGGCGGCCCCGGAGCCGCAGCGGCCGGGGCGCCCGGACGACAAGGCCGAGCTCCGGCCGCCGGAGGAGACGCCGGAGTTCGGCGGCGACGGACAACTGCCCGACCAGCAGGGGCTCGACCCGCAGGGCGACGGCAAGAGCGCCCGGGACGCGGGCGGGGGCAAGGGCGGCCTCGCCCCGGTCCGCTTCAAGGACGGCAAGAAGCTGGCCCTCCGTTTCGTCCTGCCGAAGGGGGCGGGAGCCGAGCCGCTGCGGGAGGTCGGGGCGCGGATCGCCCGGCGGCTCGACGCGGTGGGCGTCCGCACGGAGATCGTGAAGGTCGAGGACGCGGGCTTCTTCAAGGACCACGTCGCCTCCGGCGACTTCGACCTGGCCCTCTACTCCTGGCCCGCCAGCGCCTTCCCCGCGACCGACGCCCGGCCGATCTTCGCCAAGCCGCAGCCGGCGGCGGACGGATCGCTCCAGGTCGAGCAGAACTACACCCGGGTCGGCACCGACCAGATCGACCGGCTTTTCGACCAGGCCTCCACGGAGCTGGACGCGGACGCCGCCCGCGACCTCGTGCTGCGGGCGGACGCGCGGATCTGGGCGGCGGCCGCGGCGATTCCGCTGTACCAGCGGCCGGAGCTGGTCGCGACGCGGCGGTCGGTCGCGAACGCGGGGGCGTTCGGGCTGGCGAGCCCGCGGTATCAGGATGTGGGGTTCCTGCGGTGAGCGGGGCCCTGCGGGGCCGGGTCCGGGCCCCTCACACGGCGGAGCCGCGCATCCGTACCGTCGGGAAGGGGCGGGGTGGGGGCAAGAAACCGCAGGTCAGGGTGGACGTACACATCCCCGGGGGGCTCAATGCACCACTTCCCCGTACCATGGAGTGAGGCCGTGGCTTGATCCGCCCGGCAGGCCCGTGTACCGGACCGTACGCGAGGCCATCCACGATTCCGGGAGAAGCGCCGCAAGTGCCCACGCGCCACGACATTCGTAACGTCGCCATCGTCGCCCACGTCGACCACGGCAAGACGACCATCGTCGATGCCATGCTCAAGCAGGCCGGCGCCTTCGCCGCGCACCAGCTGGAGTCCGTCGACGACCGTGTCATGGACTCGAACGACCTGGAGCGTGAGAAGGGCATCACGATCCTCGCCAAGAACACGGCGGTGAAGTACCACCCCAAGGACGGCGGGGCCCCGATCACGATCAACATCATCGACACCCCCGGCCACGCCGACTTCGGTGGCGAGGTCGAGCGCGGTCTGTCGATGGTGGACGCGGTCGTGCTGCTCGTCGACGCCTCCGAGGGCCCGCTGCCGCAGACCCGCTTCGTGCTCCGCAAGGCGCTCCAGCAGCGGAAGCCGGTCATCCTCTGCATCAACAAGACGGACCGCCCGGACTCCCGCATCGACGAGGTCGTCAACGAGACGTACGACCTCTTCCTGGACCTGGACGCGGACGAGGACCAGATCGAGTTCCCGATCGTCTACGCCTGCGGCCGTGACGGCATCGCCTCGCTGACCAAGCCGGAGGACGGCACCGTCCCCGCGGACAGCACCAACCTGGAGCCGTTCTTCTCCACGATCCTGGAGCACGTCCCGGCCCCGGCGTTCGAGGAGGACGCGCCGCTCCAGGCCCACGTCACCAACCTCGACGCCGACAACTTCCTCGGCCGTATCGCGCTGCTCCGCGTCGAGCAGGGCGAGCTGCGCAAGGGCCAGACGGTCGCGTGGATCAAGCGTGACGGCTCGATCTCCAACGTCCGCATCACCGAGCTGATGATGACCGAGGCCCTCACCCGCAAGCCCGCCGAGGTGGCCGGCCCCGGTGACATCTGCGCCGTCGCCGGTATCCCCGACATCATGATCGGCGAGACCCTGGCCGACCCGGAGAACCCGGTCGCGCTGCCCCTGATCACCGTCGACGAGCCGGCGATCTCCATGACCATCGGCACCAACACCTCGCCGCTGGTCGGCCGTGGCGGCACCGGCAAGGGCGCGGACGCCAAGGCCGCGGTCAAGGACCGCAAGGTCACCGCCCGCCAGGTCAAGGACCGTCTGGACCGCGAGCTGGTCGGTAACGTCTCGCTCCGCGTCCTCGACACCGACCGCCCCGACGCCTGGGAGGTCCAGGGCCGTGGCGAGCTGGCGCTGGCCATCCTGGTCGAGCAGATGCGCCGCGAGGGCTTCGAGATGACCATCGGCAAGCCGCAGGTCGTCACCAAGCAGGTCGACGGCAAGACCTACGAGCCGGTCGAGCGCATCACCATCGACGTGCCCGAGGAGCACATGGGCGCGGTCACGCAGCTCATGGGCACCCGCAAGGGCCGCATGGACAACATGTCCAACCACGGCTCCGGCTGGGTCCGCATGGAGTTCGTCGTCCCGTCCCGTGGTCTGATCGGCTTCCGTACGGAGTTCCTGACGAACACCCGCGGCACCGGTATCGCCCACTCCATCCACGAGGGCCACGAGCCGTGGTTCGGCGAGCTGAAGACCCGTAACAACGGCTCCCTGGTCGCCGACCGCGCCGGTGCCGTCACCGCCTTCGCGATGACGAACCTCCAGGAGCGCGGCGTGCTCTTCACCGACCCGGGCACCGAGGTGTACGAGGGCATGATCGTCGGCGAGAACTCCCGCTCCGACGACATGGACGTCAACATCACCAAGGAGAAGAAGCTCACCAACATGCGCTCCTCCTCCGCCGACTCCTTCGAGGCGATCGTCCCGCCGCGCAAGCTGTCGCTGGAGCAGTCCCTGGAGTTCTGCCGCGACGACGAGTGCGTCGAGGTGACCCCGGAGGCGGTCCGCATCCGCAAGGTCGTCCTGGACCAGAAGGAGCGCGGCCGCACCGCGTCGCGCGCCAAGCACGGCTGATCCTCACCGGTCGCCTGAGGCCCGGTGTCCCCGTAACACGGCGGGGGCACCGGGCCTTTGCCATGCCTGTCCGGATAACGGACAGGCAGATCCGGATTCTTGGGTCATCGACCCGATTCGTTGCTGTCTGTCTGGGTCGTGTTTGTCCGGATTTCGGGCGCGTGTGGCTGATCGATGTGACCAAAGCGAAACCCTTTAAGTGTGGTTTACGGGGCGACGGTGCTCAATAGTGGGGCCATTAGCTCGGGTCAATGGGTCAACGCGCTGTGGGGAGTGCGCCGACTCACGAGCACACTCGGGGGTTCCGGTTCCTGTTGCGCTGTCAGGGGTGTCAGCGCCGCAGGGGCCGGTTCCTCCTATCTGGTGACAGTGGACTCCTGAGGAGGGATACCCATGCGCGGTGCCAAGAGCGCCAAGTGGGTCGTGGGCGCGATAGTCGTCGCGATGGCGGCGACTGCCTGTGGCGGCGGCAGCAGTAACGATGACGAGGGGAACGCGGCCGTTGACCCCAACGGCGTGTTCAGCTACTACAACACCGAGCCGCAGCGCGGGCTCATCCCGACCAACACCAATGAGGTCGGCGGCCACTACATGATGGCCAACATGTTCCGCGGCCTGGTGACCTTCGACATCAACAACAAGCTGCAGATGGCCCAGGCGCAGAGCGTCGACACCACTGACAACCAGCACTTCACCGTCAAGCTGAAGCCGGGCTGGAAGTTCCACAACGGCGAGACGGTCACCGCGAACTCCTTCGTGAAGGCCTGGAACTGGGCCGCCAACGCCAAGAACGCCCAGCTCAACTCCTCCTGGTTCGAGGCCATCAAGGGCTACGAGGACGTCCACCCGGAGAAGGGCGACCCCAAGGGCGACACGATGTCGGGCCTGAAGGTCGTCAACGACAACGAGTTCACCATCGAGCTCGCGCGTCCGGTCTCCACCTTCAAGGAGCGGCTGTACTACGACGCCTTCTTCCCGCTCCCCGAGGCGTTCTACAAGGACCCCAAGGCCTTCGGCGAGCACCCCATCGGCAACGGCCCCTACAAGATGGAGGGTTCGTGGGCGCACAAGGTCGAGCTGAAGGTCCGTAAGTTCGCCGACTACAAGGGCGACGACAAGCCCAAGAACGGCGGCATCGACTTCAAGTTCTACAGCAAGGACGACGCGGCCTACGCGGACCTGCTGTCGGACAAGATCGACATCATGTACCAGGTGCCCAACTCCCAGGTGGCCAAGTTCAAGGACGACCTGGGCAAGCGCGCCATCAGCCAGCCGTACGGCGGCAACACCAACATCGCCTTCCCGCTCTACGACAAGGAGTGGGGCAAGCCCGAGAAGGTCAAGGTCCGCCAGGGCCTGTCCATGGCGATCGACCGCGAGACCATCGCCAAGACCGCGCTCAAGGGCAGCAAGGACGCGGCCACCGGCTTCACGCCGAAGGGCATCCCGGGCTGGCAGGACGGCGCCTGTGGCGACCTCTGCAAGTTCGACCCGGCCAAGGCCAAGGACCTCATCAAGCAGGGCGGCGGCGTCCCGGGCAACAAGGTCACCATCACCTACAACGCCGACGGCGCCAACAAGGAGTGGGTGGACGCGGTCTGCAACGACATCCGGCAGAACGCCGGCGTCGAGTGCGTGACCGACGCCAAGCCCACCTTCCAGGAATCGCGTGACCTGATCACCGAGAAGAAGCTCAGCAACCCGTTCCGCATGGCCTGGGTGATGGACTTCCCGAACATCGCCAACTTCGTCACCGAGCAGTTCCGCACCGGTGCCGGCGCCAACGACATGGGCTTCAGCGACAAGAGCGTCGACGAGCTGATGAACAAGGCGGACGAGGCCAAGACCGAGGACGCGGCCAACAAGGGCTACTTCGAGGCCGAGAAGAAGATCATGCAGGACCAGATGCCGGCCATCCCGCTCTTCACCGACCACACCGTCGCGGGCTACTCCAAGCGCGTGCAGAACGTGAAGATCGACTACCAGCGGCAGGCCGTCTGGACCGAGGTCGAGGTCAAGAAGTAACACCGGGACGCTTGCAGTGACGCAGGCCCAGCGACCGCCCTCCCACAAGGAACCGGCGGCCGCTGGGCCCGTCGGCGACAGGAGGAACGATGGGGCGCTTTGTCGCGAGGCGACTGCTCCAGATGATCCCGGTGTTCATCGGGACCACGCTGCTTATTTTCTTGATGGTGTATTCGCTGCCGGGCGATCCCGTCAAGGCGATGTTCGGCTCAAAGGCGGCCGACCCGGCGACAGTTGCGAAACTGCGCCACGACTACGGGCTCGACCAGCCCCTGATCCAGCAGTACTGGAACTACCTTTCCGGTCTCTTCAAGGGTGACTTCGGGCAGAGCTTCACCGGCCGGCCCGTGGCCGACCTGATGGCCGACGCCTTCCCGGTGACCATCCGGCTGGCGCTCTTCGCCTTCGCCATCGAGCTGGTCTTCGGCATCGGGCTCGGTGTGCTCACCGGCCTGCGTCGCGGCAAGTTCCTGGACCAGGCCGTACTGATCTTCACGCTGATCGTGGTGTCCATCCCGGTCTTCGTGCTGGGCAACCTGGCCCAATTCGTGATCGGTGTGAAGTGGAAACTGGTCGCACCGACCGTCAAGGACTCGCAGGACCTCAGCCAGTTGATCCTCCCGGCGGTCGTGCTCGCGCTCCTCTCGCTGGCGTATGTCACCCGGCTGACGCGGACGACCGTGGCCGAGAACCTCCGCGCCGACTACATCCGCACCGCGGTCGCCAAGGGTCTGCCCCGGCGCCGGGTCGTCGGGGTGCACCTGATGCGCAACTCGCTCATCCCCGTCGTCACGTTCCTCGGCACCGACCTCGGCATGCTCATGGGCGGTGCCATCGTCACCGAGGGCATCTTCAACGTCCCCGGCGTGGGCAACACCCTCTACCAGGCCGTCATCACCACCGAAGGCCCCACCGTGGTCGGCGTCGTGACCGTGCTGGTGCTCGTCTACCTCGTGAGCAGCCTGGTCGTCGACCTGCTCTACGCAGTCCTGGACCCGAGGATCCGCTATGCCTGACAACAAGCCCCCCCAGGTGACCCCGAGCGAGGTCGCGGGCACCGGTCCGAGCCTGTCCGGCGGATTCGCGGACACCTCCGCGGCCGGTCTCGCGGCCGCCGCCGAACTCGCCACCACGGCCGGCAAGCAGACGTCCACCGAGAAGGCCCGCAGTCTCGGCCAGGACGCCTGGCGCGAGCTGCGCCGCAGCTGGCTCTTCTGGACGTCCGGCATTCTGCTGGTCCTGCTGATCCTCATGGCCGCGTGGCCCACGCTCTTCACCGACGTGGACCCGCGCCAGGCCGATCTGCGCAACCACTACCTCACCGGACCGCAGTGGTCCCACTTCTTCCAGGCGGACTGGTTCGGCTACAACGTCCAGGGGCAGAGCGTCTACGCGCGTACCGTCCACGGCGCCCGCGCCTCGATCATCGTCGGCGTCTGCGTGACCCTCGCCGTCACCGTCCTCGGCGGCATCGTCGGCATGATCGCCGGGTACTTCGGCGGCTGGGTCGACACGCTCCTCTCCCGCATCACGGACATCTTCTTCGGCATCCCGCTGCTCCTCGGCGGTCTGGTGCTGCTCCAGGCGTTCACCAACCGCACGATCTGGACGGTGACGTTCGCGCTGGCCGCCTTCGGCTGGATGCAGATCGCCCGCGTCATGCGCGGTGCCGTGATCACCCAGAAGCAGGCGGACTTCGTCACGGCGGCCCGGGCGCTCGGCGCCGGCACGGGCCGGATCCTCTTCCGGCACATCCTGCCGAACGTCCTCGGTCCGGTGATCGTCGTCGCCACCATCGCGCTCGGCGGCTACATCGCCACCGAGGCGACGCTGTCCTACCTGGGCATCGGCCTCAAGGACCCGACGGTCTCCTGGGGTGTGGACATCTCCGCCAGCCAGAAGGACCTCCGCGACGGTCCGCACGCCCTGCTCATGCCGGCCGGCTTCCTCAGCCTCACCGTGCTCGCGTTCATCCTGCTCGGCGACGCGGTGCGCGACGCCCTCGACCCCAAGCTGCGCTGAGGGAGGCGTACGTGACCACCACCACGAAGCCCGCGAACGTCCCCGAGCAGAAGGGGGCGGACGAGGGTCCGCTCCTCGAAGTCCGCGACCTGCACGTCGAGTTCCACACCCGGGACGGCGTCGCCAAGGCCGTCAACGGCGTCAACTACTCGGTCAGTGCCGGTGAGACGCTCGCCGTACTCGGCGAGTCCGGTTCCGGCAAGTCCGTGACGGCGCAGGCCATCATGGGCATCCTCGACATGCCGCCGGGGAAGATCCCCAAGGGGGAGATCCGCTTCCGCGGGCAGGACATGCTGAAGATGTCCGCGGAGGAGCGACGGAAGATCCGTGGCAGCAAGATCGCCATGATCTTCCAGGACGCGCTGTCCTCCCTGAACCCGGTGCTGTCCGTCGGCTACCAGCTCGGCGAGATGTTCCGCGTCCACCAGGGGCTGTCGAAGAAGGACGCCAAGGTCAAGGCCATCGAGTTGATGGACCGCGTCCGCATCCCGGCGGCGAAGGAGCGCGTCGGCGACTATCCGCACCAGTTCTCGGGCGGTATGCGCCAGCGCATCATGATCGCCATGGCTCTCGCCCTGGAGCCGGACCTGATCATCGCGGACGAGCCGACGACGGCGCTGGACGTGACCGTCCAGGCCCAGGTGATGGACCTGCTGGCCGAACTCCAGCAGGAGTTCAACATGGGCCTCATCCTCATCACCCACGACCTCGGTGTCGTCGCCGACGTCGCCGACAAGATCGCGGTGATGTACGCGGGCCGGATCGTCGAGACCGCGCCGGTCCACGAGCTCTACAAGCGCCCGGCCCACCCGTACACCCGGGGCCTGCTCGACTCGATCCCGCGCCTGGACCAGAAGGGCCAGGAGCTCTACGCGATCAAGGGTCTGCCGCCCAACCTGCTGCACATCCCGGCCGGTTGCGCCTTCAGCCCCCGCTGCCCCAAGGCGCAGGACATCTGCCGTACGGAGATTCCGGCGCTGCACGACGTGGCCGAGCAGGACGGCGCGGCGATGCCGGGCCGGCGGAGCGCCTGCCACTTCTGGAAGGAGACGATCCATGGCTGAGACCGGCAAGAAGGACGAGGCCGTGGCCGATGCGACGCCCAACGTCTCCGACGTCGAGGTCAGCGACGCGAGCACGACCGCCGAGGTCGAGGCCGTCCTCGACGCCCCCGTCGAGCGCGGCGAGCCGATCCTCCAGGTCCGCAACCTCGTCAAGCACTTCCCGCTGACCCAGGGCATCCTGTTCAAGAAGCAGGTCGGCGCGGTCAAGGCCGTGGACGGGGTCTCCTTCGACCTCTACCAGGGCGAGACGCTGGGCATCGTCGGCGAGTCCGGCTGCGGCAAGTCGACCGTCGCCAAGCTGCTGATGACCCTGGAGACGGCCACCTCCGGCGAGGTCTTCTACAAGGGCCAGGACATCACCAAACTGTCCGGGCGTGCGCTGAAGGCCGTCCGCCGCAACATCCAGATGGTCTTCCAGGACCCGTACACGTCGCTCAACCCCCGTATGACGGTGGGCGACATCATCGGCGAGCCCTTCGAGATCCACCCCGAGGTGGCCCCGAAGGGCGACCGCCGCAAGCGGGTCCAGGAACTCCTGGACGTGGTCGGCCTCAACCCCGAGTACATCAACCGCTATCCGCACCAGTTCTCGGGCGGCCAGCGCCAGCGCATCGGCATCGCGCGCGGTCTGGCCCTCAACCCCGAGATCATCATCTGCGACGAGCCGGTGTCGGCCCTGGACGTGTCGGTGCAGGCGCAGGTCGTCAACCTGATGGAGAAGCTCCAGGACGAGTTCAACCTGTCCTACATCTTCATCGCGCACGACCTGTCCATCGTGCGGCACATCTCCGACCGGGTCGGCGTGATGTACCTCGGCAAGATGGCCGAGATCGGCACGGACAGCGAGATCTACGACCACCCGACGCACCCGTACACGCAGGCGCTGCTGTCGGCCGTCCCGGTCCCGGACCCGGACGCGCGCGAGGGCCGCGAGCGCATCATCCTGACCGGCGACGTCCCGTCGCCCGCCAACCCGCCGTCGGGCTGCCGCTTCCGCACCCGCTGCTGGAAGGCGCAGGACAAGTGCTCGGAGGAGGTGCCGCTGCTGGCGGTGCCGGAGGTCTTCGCGGGCAAGCGGACGCCGGCCGCGCACGAGTCGGCGTGCCACTTCGCGGAGGAGAAGCAGGTGGTGGGGGCGGCGTAGCCGCCCACCCCGAAGCGGCCGGTGGCGGGCACGGTGAACGTGCCCGCCACCGGCCGCTTCCGTGTCGGACGGGACCGGTCCCGGCCTGCGATGGGCGCAGCCCGGCGCAGGGTCATCGAATGGCGCTCTTGTGCGGCACAGTCCTCCGGTGTGCCTCCAGCTCATTGCCGAACTCGGCAACACGGTCGTCGTCGCCCAGCTGCGTGGCCCTCCTGATCCCGCGCTCCCATGACCGGCATTGCGGACACTCGGCGTATGTGGGGTTCAGTAGCGGCCCCCGGGTGTGCGGTGGCAGCACGGGCAAGCCGAAGAGGGGCCTGGGGAAGGGGTAGTTGCTCACGGCCGTCATCATGGGTGCGCGGTTGGCCTACACGGGAGTTGACCGGCCTTGACTACAGTGGGGATCCGGTCAGTCAACCCACTGAGGTTCACGATGTGTGACGATGACTTCGCCGGCCTCGCCCGTCGTGCTCTGCGGGACGGCGGCTGTTCGATACGAGCTGCCGCACAGGCGATCAACTACGACCTCGCGTACCTGTCCCGGGTGCTCAACGGGAAGCAGCGCCCGTCGCCCAAGCTGGCCCGAATGCTCGACGAACTGCTGGGTACAGATGGCGCCTTGGCCTCGGTCGTGCTCGACGCCGACGACCGGTCCCGGGTGGCACGCACTGCCGCCAACCCGTCCAAGCTGGACGCCGGCACCGTGGACGCCTTGGCCGGGGTGCTCGCCGCATACCGGCGCCTGGACGACACGGTCAGGGCCCGATCGGCGATCCCGTCGACTCTGGCCCAGACGCGGGAGGTCGTCCGACTGCTCAAGGAGGCCCGTGGGCCTCATCGTGAGCGACTGGCGGAAGTCGCCTCGGAATTCACCCAGTTCGGCGGGTGGCTGCTCGCCCAGGAACGTCAGGACGCAAGGGCGGTACGGCTTCTGAACGAGGCGGTGGAGCTCGCGGACGAGCTGGGCAACGGCACACTGGCGGCACAGGCGCTCAACTTCAAGGGCTACCTCGCACGCCGGCAAGGGCGTCCGCAAGGGGTTGCGCGCTGGTACTCCGCCGCCGCGCACACGCCTGGCGCGCACCCCGCCCAACGCCTTGGCGACCTCCTCCAGGCGGCCGCCGGTCTGGCCGAGCTGGGAGAGCGGGACGACGCCCTTCGCCTGATCGAGGAGGCGGAACGCTTGGCGGACCCTGCTGCGGCCCTGCCGCCCCCGAAGACCGCCTACTGGCTCACTCCCGAGTTCAACCGCCTGAACATGGGCCTGGCGAACCTGGGGCTCGCCCGGTACGCGGACGCGGCGGACCACATCACGGCGGGACTGGCGGGTCTGCCACCGGAACTGCGGGACGCGCCATGGACGTGGGAGCACCGCGATGCGCTGAAGAGGGCGGTCGAGGCGCGGTGAGTCGTGGTCTCCTCGATCGGGTGACGTGAGTGCTGAAGCCCCGGAACTGGGGTTCGCGATCCGTATGATCCCGAGTATGAGCCTGGAGCGGGTCACGATCACCATTCCGAGCGAGACGCTGAGCGCGGCCAAGGAGGCGGCTGACAGGGAAGGGCTCAGTGTGTCCGCCTGGTTGTCGCGAGCTGCTGAGCGCGCGGCCAAGATCGAAGCAGGGCTTGCCGCTGCGGAAGAGGTGCTGGCGGAGATCGGACCGCCCACTCCTGAGGAACAGACCTGGGTGGACGACTTCATGAACGTGGTTACGCGACCGGCCACCGACGGGAGCGGCGCGTCCGGTCGTGAGGTGGCCTGACGGCTGATGGGGGAAGTTGGATGGGCGCGTTGCGCGCAGTGGTGTACGACGCGGGGATGCTGATCGCTGCTGAGCGATCGCAGCTCAAGGTGTGGCGGACGCATCGGGCGTATCTGACGGCGGGCGGTGTGCCGCAGGTGCCTGCTCCGGTCGTCGCGCAGGTCTGGCGCGACGGGGCACGTCAGGCGCGACTGGCTCAGTTGCTTAAGGGGTGCGATGTGGCCGCCACGGACGAGCAGTTGGCCCGGGCGGTGGGCGAGCTGCTTGGCGGGGCGGGCACCGCGGACCCGGCGGACGGGGCTGTTGCGGTGCTGGCCGCCTGGTCAGGGGCGGTCGTCGTCACATCCGACCCCGACGACATCCGGCATCTGCTCGACCAGCTCGGTGAGCGGGGAAAGGAAGTTGTCGTCCGGTCGGTGTGACCGAGGCGGGCATCAGTTGACCAGCAGTGCCATGTCCCAATCCGCCGCTGCGACACCGTTGTTCGCATATGCGTCCAGTGCCAGCGCCACCCCCGCCGCCCCGTCGAGGAAGGCCGGCACATCCGCGCCCAGGGGTGCGTTCGTCGCGGCCGTTCGATAGCCGAAGCGGTGCGATTCGTCGAACTGACTCAGTGTCATGGTCGCGAGTTCGTCGCACGCGGCGGAGATGCGGGTGTCGTCGATGTGGGTGGCCAGTAGCCCGAAGATGTGCAGGAGGCCGGACGTTCCGTGGCACAACTCGGCGTCTTCCACGCCCCATTCCCTCACTGGGCGGGTCAGCAGGGGGAGGAGGGAGCGGTGGGCCAGGGTGTGCCAGTCGGGGGCGGTTCAGGGCCAGGGCCGCCAGTTGGACGGCTCGGGTCATGCCGGGGGTTCCGTAGCACCAGGACGGGCGCTGCCAAGGGACCTCGACGGGGCCGGTGGTCCAGTCGGACAGGGTGAGAATCTGGGGCCAGCGGATGCCGGGCCCGTCCGGGACCGCCCAGGTTTCGAGGAGTGACATCAGGGACTCGATTGCCTCGCGGTGGCCCGGGACGCGGACGCCTGACCGCCAGCACAAGGAGAGGAGGGCCAGCGGGCCGCAGATGCCGTGGGAGGGGCCTAGGTTGAGGTGGCCGTCCGGAAGGATCGTCTCCTGGCCCTTGCGCGGGGCCGCCCAGGTCCACCAGCGGGGGACGCGGCGGTTGCGAAGGGGAGTGTGGCCCCTTGACATCTCCACCAGATAGCGGAGGACCAGGTGGAGTTCGAGGGCCATCGGCTCGCCTCTGGCCAGCAGGTGGCGGCCTATGCCGCTCACGCCCGAGATCACGTCGTATTCGCGGTTGCTCGCGACCGGGCCGTCCTCCGGCACGCGGGGCAGTGCCTCCCGGACCAAGTCGCGGTGGTACGCGTCCATGCGGTCGAGCGCCGTCACATAGCCGCCCGTCGCGCGGTGGGCGATCAGGAGCGCGTGGGCGGCGGCGCTCATGCTGCCGTAGAGGCCGGCGGGCGGGTTGCCGCCGGCCGCAACCGCCTGCAGAGCGCGGACCAAGTAGGCGTGGGACCTTGCCACATTCTGCCGACTGCGGTCCGTGCTGCCGCTGAAGGCCAGCGAGATGCCGGGATGGCCGCTGGCGAGGGACAGGTCGTGCCACAGGGGCTCGTCCGCCGGGCCGTCGGGGAAGCCCGTGTCCGCCTCGACCGATTCCGGGTCCGCGAGCCGGTCGAGGACGCGGGCCGCCGTCTCCCGTGCCTCAGCGCGCATGCCGCCGCCTCCCCAGCTCCTCGCGGGCGATGCCGCGCAGGATCGCGTAACCCCGCTCCTCGCGGTCGAGGTCGATGCCCAGCAGTCGGTTGTGCTGCATGTGCAGCAGGGCCAGCAGGGGGTTGGCGTCCCGGTCCAGGACCAGGTCGCCGTACGCCACGGCTTCCTTCGCATCCGTCCACAGGTCCGTCCATCCGGACAGCCTTCCGGCCAGGGTCTCCGCCGCCCGTCCAGGGCGGATGACCTCCCGCGCCAGGGCCCGGTGCCGCTGGAACGCGGTGTGCGCGGGGCCCTTCGTGAAGACGCGGTCCACCCAGGCGCACCAGTCCCAGTCGCCCAGTGACTCCAGCAGTACGGCGTGGTGGGCCGCGGCCAGCACCTCGTCCGGCAGGTCCGTGCGTGAACGCAGCAGGCCGATGACCGAGAGGCTGTCGAGGTGGAAGACGCGTTCGGCGCGGGGCAGGGCCTCCGGTCCGCCGTAGCGATTCGTCTCCGGGACGTATGTGTCCAGGGTCAGCCCGCGGATCAGGCCGTCGTTCTGCAAGGAGCGGGCCCATCGGGCCAGTTCGGGAAGCGACTCGGGTCCGCCGTGCAGACGAAGGCGCAGGTGCGGGTCCGGGTCGCGGTAGCGGAGGAAGAACCAGTGGTCCACGTGGGCCCCGACGGTCTCCAGCAGCCGCGGCAGGTGCGCGGTCAGCAGCTCGTCGTGGACGTCCTCCGTCGCGTACAGCTTGGCGTAGAGCCAGTCCTCGCCCGGGAGATGGCGTTCGGCGGCCGGGCTCGGGACGGGCGGCGGTGTCACCGGCGGCTCCGTCCGTGGGCGGTGCACCAGGGGGATCAGTACCTCCGTCCGGTGGCCGTGCGACCAGCCCAGGCCCGTACCGTCCGCCGTCGGGTCCTCGACGAGGATGAACGGGCTCCCGCCGCGCACCTCCTGCCGGAGCACGGTCCGGTGCCAACGGTCGGTGAGGTCGAGGCCGAAGCCGCGGTCCTCGCGGACGAGTTGGACGCGCTCCGGGACGCGGTAGCGCTGCCGCCAGGCGGTGAGGGCGGCGTCCCAGCCGGACGGTTCCGAGGCAGCGGCCGCGCGCAGGTGGCGGTCGGGCTTCCAGCGCCTGGGGCAGAGCGTGACGCGGCCGAAGGTCACCCGGGGCAGCGCGGGCAGGTCCTCCAGGCCGTACCAGTCCCAGCCGGTCCATACCCGGGTGCGGGCCGTGCCGATGTCGATGATCAACCGGGCGGCGTCCGGGGCCAGTTTGTGCGGGTTGACCAGGTGCGGGACGATCGGCAGGACGGGCCGTCCGCTCACCGGGTCGGTGAGCCGCATGCCCGCAGCGTCGACACCCACCAGGAGCGTGCGCCAGTCGAGGTGGCCGGGGTCGGTGGGATCGGAGTGGACGCCGACGGGGATCCGGTGCGGGAGCAGACGCGGGACGTGCAGGGGGTTGAGGGTGTGCGGGTCGTGTGGACGGAAGAGAACCTGGGCCGGCAGGTACCGGCCGTCGTCGAGGCTCCCGAGCAGCCCGGCCAGTTCCTCTGTCGTCCCGGTGAGCTCCGCGAAGCGGCCGGCGGTGGCGCCCGCCGTCCACGATCCGGTGTGCGGCCCGGCGACCAGGCGGAATTCGCCCCGGTCCAGGGTGTCGGCGCTGTCGGCGAGGAGTTGGAAGCAGAGTTCGAGGGAGTGCGGGGGCAGCGCCCGGCGCTCGTCCTCGGTCAGTTCATCGACGGCGAGCAGGGCCAGTGTCCCGGCGTCGAGGCGGAGTTCGCCGTCCTCCGTGGCCAGGGCCTCCTGCACCAGCTCGGCGATCACCTTGCGCCGTGCGGTGCCGTCCGGGCCGGCGGGGGCGCCGTCGCGGTACGCCGACGGGTAGCCCAACCCACGGTGGGGGTCCACGAGTTCGCCGAGCGGGATCTGCGCCGTGACGCCGTAGCGGTCGATGAAGGCGTCGCGGTAGTCGCGCATGTGGGGCAGGGCCGCCCAGGGCGGTGAGACGGTCCACATCGCCGAGGCGTAGGCGCGGGCCTCCTCGATGACTTCCGGGGGCACGCTCACGTCGGCGTCCACGCCCAGGTCGACGTGGGCGGGCGGGTTCGCCGCCGGGTCGGCGGAGAGTGCGTCGAGGACCCGGTGCCACGCACCACCGCCCTCGCCGGGCGCCGTCCGCTCGTACGCCCGCAGTGCCTCCCGGGCGCCGCGCAGCCGCTCGGCCGCTCCTGGTGCGGCGGCGACGGCGGCCTCGACGCGGTCCAGGGCCGCACCGGGCTGGTCGATCGAGGTGAGCAGGAAGCCGTGCCGTACGAGCTGGGCGAGGACGGCGTCGACGCGTTCGTCCGGCAGTTGCGGGAAAGCGGCGGCGGCCTGTTCCAGGAGGCGGGTGTACGGGACGGGGGCGGCCGCGGCCGTGCAGACCCAGGTGACGAGGGCGTTGCGGCGGACCGAGATCTCCTTGCGCGCGGGTGTCGCCGTCGGCAGGAGCAGCCGGTTGCCGCGCGTCCGGCACAGGTTGTTGACCACGACGTCGACGCGGCGGCGCACCTCGGGGAGCCGGAGCCACTCGTGGATACGGGCGTCCAGCCAGGCGCCGTCGATGCGGGCCGCCTTGCGGCCGGGGCCGGTGAGCGTGAAGCGGGCAGGGCCGGTGCCGGCGGTGGTGACGCCTGCGAAGAGGCCGAACGGGGTCGGCCGGCCGCTGTGGCGCAGAGCGTAGCGGGTGAGGGAGAGGGCCGTTCCGGCCAGGTTCTTGGGGGTCGGCACCTCGCCTGCGTCGATGCGGCCGAGCGTGCCGGCGAGGCTGCCGCTGGCGACCTGCACTGCCTCGCGGAGCGGTGGGTCGGCGGCGAGTGCGCGGACCCGGGTCAGAGGGTCGGCTGTCCCCGGGAGGGCGTACCGGGTGCGTGGGGCGCCGGCCATGCGGACGAACAGGGGCCCGGCGTTCTCGTAGTGGTCGTACAGCAAGCCGTTCCCCCTGGAGTCGGCCGCGCCGGGGGCGGCGACGGGCGCCGCCCCCGGGTCATCGGCCGGGCCGATCGTTGCTCAGTTGCAGTTCCAGCAGCGGGAGACGTGGCCGTTCCAGCTGTTGCAGGTGGAGGTCGAGCCGACGTACTTGGTGGAGGTGAAGTCCGTCTCCGGGACATTCACGTCGAGGTCGAGGTCCGTGATGTCCAGGGACTCGGAAAGGCCGTCAAGGTTCACGTGCGGCATGGGAATGCTCCTCTACCGGTGGGGCCCGGGCGTTCGGGAAACGAACGTACGGACTGCGAATTTGAGTTCGGTGAGCTCCGCGAACTGGTCAGGACTGTAGAGAGCCGTCACTCCTGAAGGCAAGGGAAAACCTGACCGGATTTCGCCGGTCCGGCACATGACACAAATGTGGACTCTGGTGTTCCTGGGGCGGGTGGTGCCCTGAAGCTCCCGCATACGGGCGGATTCTCCGGCCGGAGGGGCACATTCAGCGTTTGTGGGAGTGCACCGAGTGATCGCATCGGTGATATTTGGCCGTACCCGATACCCGGCATCCAGGAGGCAGCCCATGCGAGGAGGCGCGCGGACGTGGGTCGCCGTGGTCGTCCTCGTGGGGTCTCTGGCCGCGGCCGCCGCGGGCTGCGGCGGTGGTACCGGGGCCCGGTGCCCGGGGTCGTGCGGGCGTCCTGGGGGGATCCGCAGAACCCGTTGGAGCCGGCCAATACCAACGAGGTCCAGGGCGGGAAGGTACTGGACCTCATCTTCCGGGGGCTGAAGAAGTACGACCCGACGACCGGCGCCGCCGTCGACATGCTGGCCGAGAAGATCGAGTCGAAGGACGCGCAGAACTTCACCGTCAAGGTGAAGGGCGGGTGGACGTTCAGCAACGGTGAGCCGGTCACGGCGCGTTCGTTCGTCGATGCGTGGAATTACGCCGCGTTGGTCGACAACAAACAGCGGAACGCTTCGTTCTTCGCTTATATCGAGGGTTATGAAAAGGTTCACCCGGAGTCGGGCGAGGCCACTGCGAAGACGCTCTCCGGGCTCGCGCTCAAGGATGCCCGGACCTTTACCGTCAGACTTCGGACGAAGTTCTCCACCTGGCCGGGGACTTTGGGGTATCCCGCCTTCGCCCCGCTGCCCCGCGTCTTCTTCGAGGACCATGCCGGGTGGCTCAAGAGGCCCGTGGGCAACGGGCCTTACGCCATCGACTCCTACACCCGCGGCTCGGCGATGAAGCTCGGCAAGTGGGACGGTTACCCCGGGCCGGACAAGGCCGAGAACAGTGGGGTCGAGCTGCGTGTCTACACGGACAACAACACCGCGTACGCCGACCTCCAGGCCGGCAACATCGACCTCGTCGACGACATTCCCAGCACCCAGCTCCGGAACGTCCGCAAGGATCTGGATGACCGGTACATCAACCAGCCCGCAGGCATCATCCAGACTGTCGTCTTCCCGCTGTACGACGCGAAATGGAACGGGCCCGGGGCGGAGAAGGTGCGCCGCGGGCTGTCCATGGCGATCAACCGGCCGCAGATCACCTCTCAGATCTACCGGGACACCCGTACGCCGGCGAGTGATTGGACGTCGCCGGTGCTGGGGGAGAAGGGCGGTTACAAGGCGGGGTTGTGCGGGGCCGCGTGCACCTACGATCCGGGGCAGGCCAAGCGGTTGATCCAGGAGGGCGGCGGGCTGCCGGGCGGGAGGGTAGGCCTCACCTCCAACGTCGACACCGGCTCCCACCGGGTGTGGATGGATGCCGTCTGCAACAGCATCAACAATGTGTTGGGGGACGACCGGGCCTGCACCGTCAATCCCGTCGGGACCTTCGCGGACTTCCGCAGCAAGATCGCCCAGCAGCAGCTCGGCGGGATGTTCCGGTCCGGGTGGCAGATGGACTACCCGCTCATCCAGAACTTCCTCCAGCCGCAGTATTTCACCAACGCCTCGTCGAACTATGGGAAGTTCAGCGACCGGAGCTTCGACAGGCTCGTGGACGAGGCCAACGCCGAGTCCGACACGGGCAAGGCCGTGGCGAAATTCCAGGACGCGGAGCGGATCCTCGCCGAGAAGATGCCCGCCATCCCGCTCTGGTACCAGAACGGGAACGCCGGCTACTCGGCGGAACTCTCGGACGTCCAGCTCAACCAGTTCAGCGTGCCCGTATACGAGCGGATCAAGGTCAAGTGAGGGCGGCATGGGGCGGTATGTGATCCGGCGGCTGCTCCAGATGATCCCGGTGTTCGTGGGCAGCACCTTCCTGATCTTCTTCATGGTCTACGCGCTCGGCGACCCCGTCGCCGCGCTCTTCGGCGACAAGGCCCCCGACCCCGCCGTCGCCGCCCGCATCCGCCAGGAGCTCTACCTCGACCAGCCGCTGTGGAAGCAGTACCTGCACTACATGGGGCAGGTGCTGACGGGCGACTTCGGCACCGCCTTCACCGGGCAGCCGGTTCTGGAGCTGATGGCCGACGCCTTCCCCGTCACCATCCGGCTGACGATCGTCGCCGTCCTCTTCGAGGTCGTCGTCGGCATCGCGCTCGGCGTCGCCGGAGGACTGCGGCGCGGACGGCCCCTCGACACCACCGTGCTGATGCTCACCCTCGTCGTGGTCTCCGTGCCGACCTTCGTCAGCGGCTACGTCCTCCAGTACCTCTTCGGCGTGCAGTGGGGACTCGTCCCGCCGACCGTCTCGCCGGAGGCGACCTTCGTCGAACTCCTGCTGCCCGGCGTGGTGCTGGGGCTGGTCTCGCTCGCTTACGTGACGCGGCTGACGCGTACCTCGCTCGCCGAGAACGCCCGCGCCGACTACATCCGCACCGCCGTCGCCAAGGGGCTGCCGCGCCACCGCATCGTCGTGCGGCATCTGCTGCGCAACTCCCTCATCCCGGTGGTCACTTTCATCGGCGCCGACATCGGCGCGCTCATGGGCGGCGCCATCGTCACCGAGCGGATCTTCAACATCCACGGCGTCGGCTACCAGCTCTACCAGGGCATCCTGCGGCAGAACTCGCCCACCGTCGTCGGGTTCGTGACCGTTCTCGTCCTGGTCTTCCTCATCGCCAATCTGGTCGTCGACCTCCTCTACGCCGTGCTCGACCCGAGGATCCGCCATGTCTGAGCCGCCGCCCGAGACGTTCCCCCACGAGCCGCGGGACGCCGTCAGCCCCGGCGACGGGGGAGCCGCCAGCCTGGCCACCCGCGAGGCCGAGACCCTGGAGGGCGGGCCCGTACCGGGCACCGCGGCCAGCGCCAAGGCCCGCAGTCTGTGGACGGACGCCTGGTACGACCTGCGCCGCAATCCCGTCTTCGTGCTCTCCGCGCTGGTCATTCTGTTCCTGCTGGTGATCGCGGTGTGGCCCGGGCTGGTCGCGAGCGGCAACCCGTTGCAATGCGACCTCGCCAAGTCCCAGGAGGGCCCGCAGTCCGGCCACCCCTTCGGCTTCGACGCCCAGGGCTGCGACGTCTTCACCCGCACCGTGCACGGGGCGCGCGCCTCCATCACCGTCGGCGTCTGCGCCACGGCCGGGGCCGCCCTGCTCGGCAGCGTGCTGGGCGGGCTCGCCGGGTTCTACGGCGGCTGGTGGGACGCGCTCCTCTCCCGCCTCGCCGACGTCTTCTTCGGCATCCCCATCATCCTCGGCGGCCTCGTCTTCCTCTCCGTCGTCACCGGAAGCTCCGTCTGGCCCGTCGTCGGCTTCATCGTCCTGCTCGGCTGGCCGCAGATCTCCCGGATCGCGCGCGGCGCCGTCGTCGCCGCCAAGCAGCACGACTACGTCCAGGCCGCCCGCGCCCTCGGGGCCGGCAACGCCCGGCTGCTGCTGCGGCACATCGCGCCCAACGCGGTGGCCCCCGTCATCGTCGTCGCCACCATCGCGCTGGGCACCTATATCGCCCTGGAGGCGACGCTCTCCTTCATCGGCGTCGGCCTCAAACCGCCCACCGTCTCCTGGGGGATCGACATCTCCAACGCCTCGAACCAGATCCGCAACGCGCCCCACATGCTGCTCTGGCCCGCGGGCGCGCTGAGCGTCACCGTGCTCGCGTTCATCATGCTCGGCGACGCGGTCCGCGACGCCCTCGACCCCAAGCTGCGCTGAGGGAGGTGGTCATGAACGAAGCCCTGCTGGACGTGCGCGACCTGCACGTCGAGTTCCGCACCCGGGACGGCGTGGCCAAGGTGGTCAACGGCGTCAGCTGCACCGTCGAGGCCGGGGAGACGCTCGCCGTGCTCGGCGAGTCCGGCTCGGGCAAGTCCGTGACCGCGCAGGCCGTCATGGGCATCCTGGACACCCCGCCGGGCCGGATCACCGGTGGCGAGGTGCTCTTCCGCGGCCAGGACCTGCTGACCATGGGCGAGGAGCACCGGCGCCGGCTGCGCGGCGACCGGCTGGCGATGATCTTCCAGGACGCGCTCTCCGCGCTCAACCCCGTGCTCACCGTCGGCGCCCAGCTCGCCGAGATGTTCGAGGTCCACCAGGGCATGACCCGCCGGGACGCCCGCGCCCGCGCCGTCCAGCTGATGGAGCGGGTACGCATCCCGGCGGCGGAGGAGCGGGTCGGGGACTATCCGCACCAGTTCTCGGGCGGCATGCGGCAGCGCGTCATGATCGCGATGGCGCTGGCGCTGGAGCCGGACCTGATCATCGCGGACGAGCCGACGACGGCGCTGGACGTCACCGTGCAGGCCCAAGTGATGGACCTGCTCGCGGAGTTGCAGCGCGAGTTCAACATGGGGCTGATCCTGATCACTCATGATCTGGGCGTGGTGGCGGATGTCGCCGACCGGATCGCGGTGATGTACGCGGGACGGATCGTCGAGACGGCGCCCGTGCGGGAGCTGTACGCCGCCCCCGCCCACCCGTACACGCGCGGACTGCTCGACTCCGTGCCCCGCCTCGACCGCAAGGGCCAGCAACTGCACGCCATCAAGGGGCTGCCGCCCAGCCTCACCGACATCCCGCCCGGCTGCCCCTTCAACCCCCGCTGCCCCCGGGCCCGGGACGTCTGCCGCACCGACCGGCCGCCGCTCTTCGCCGTCGCTCCGGGCCGGGCCAGCGCCTGCCACTTCTGGCAGGAGACGATCCAGGGGACACCCGTGGAAGGAGCGCCCGAATGAAGGCCGACGGCGGGGCGGTCCTGGAGGTGCGCGACCTCGTCAAGCACTACCCGCTCACCCAGGGCGTCCTCGTCCGCCGCCAGGTCGGCGCCGTCCGCGCCGTCGACGGCGTCTCCTTCGACCTGCGCCGCGGCGAGACCCTCGGCGTCGTCGGCGAGTCCGGCTGCGGCAAGTCCACCCTCGCCCGGCTGCTGGTCAACCTGGAGCGGCCCACCGCCGGGGAGATCCGCTACAAGGGCGAGGACATCACCCGCCTGTCCGGGCGGGCGCTGAAGGCCGTGCGGCGCAACATCCAGATGGTCTTCCAGGATCCGTACACGTCGCTCAACCCCCGTATGACCGTGGGCGACATCGTCGGCGAGCCCTACGAGATCCACCCCGAGGCCGCCCCCAAGGGCAGCCGCCGGCAGAAGGTCCGCGAACTCCTCGACGTCGTCGGCCTCAACCCCGAGCACATCAACCGCTACCCGCACCAGTTCTCCGGCGGCCAGCGGCAGCGCATCGGCATCGCGCGCGGGCTGGCACTGCGCCCCGAGGTGATCGTCGCCGACGAACCGGTCTCGGCGCTGGACGTGTCGGTGCAGGCGCAGGTCGTCAACCTGCTGGAGCGGCTCCAGGCCGAGTTCGACCTCTCGTACGTCTTCATCGCCCACGACCTGTCCGTCGTGCGGCACATCTCCGACCGGGTCGCGGTGATGTACCTCGGGCGGCTGGCCGAGGTCGGCACGGACGAGCAGATCTACGAGCACCCGACGCACCCGTACACGCAGGCGCTGCTCTCCGCCGTCCCCGTCCCGGATCCGGAGGCGCGGGGCCTGCGCGAGAGAATCCTGCTGATGGGCGACGTCCCCTCGCCCGCGAACCCTCCGTCGGGCTGTCCCTTCCGCACCCGCTGCTGGAAGGCGCAGCGCGTCTGCGCGGAGGTGGTGCCGCCGCTGGAGGTCCCGGAGCGCTTCCGGGAGGCGGGCGGGCCGGCGGCGCATGTGTCGGCGTGCCACTTCGCGGGGGAGCGGGTGCCGCCCGGGGGCGAGGGGGACGAGGGCGGGACGCCGGCCGGCTGACGTGCCGGACCTGCCGGTACCGTCGGCCCCGTTGGACGCGCCTGGCGCACGCCGCGCACGCGGGGCGCGAACGCTTTCGCGGGACGGAGACAAGAAGGGGTGGGGGCCGCGAAAGGCGCGGCCCGGGGAAGGGGAGGTCCGTGGCGACGGACGAGGAACTGCTGGCGCGCTCCGGGACGGACGCGTCGGCCTTCGAACCGCTCGTGGAGCGCCATTCGGCCGCGCTGCACGGCTACTTCGCGCGCCGGGCGCCCGGCGCCGCGGACGACCTGCTGTCCGAGGCGTGGCTGCGGGCGTACGCGGGGCGCGGCACCTACGACGCGGCCCGCGGTCCCGTACGGGCGTGGCTCTTCGGCGTGGCCCGCAACGTGCTGGCCGCGCACTGGCGCGGGCAGGAACGGCCCGCCGCCCTCCCCGAGGAGACGAGCAGCGACCCCTGGCACGCCGTCGACCGGCGGCTGGACGCGGCGGCGGTCGCGCCGCTGATGCGCCGGACGCTGGCCGAGCTGCCGGCCGTGGAGCGGGAGCTGCTGCTCCTGATCGCGTGGGAGCAGCTCAGCCCCACCGAGGCCGCGGTCGTCGTCGGCATCCCCGCGGGCACGGCCCGCTCCCGGCTGCACCGGGCGCGCACGCGCCTGCGCACGACGCTCGGCCCGTCCGTTCCGCTTCCCCTGACAGGAGAACTCGCATGACCGGGAATGAGAAGGACGCCCTCGACTTCCCCGGCGCGGACCGGCTGCGGGCCGCGGGCCGGGTCGCGCCGCCCTCGCCGGACGTGATCGCTGCGGCGCTGGCCGCGGTGCGGCAGGCCGCGGCCGGGCCGGGGGAGGAGAACGCGGTGGAGAGCGTCGAGCTCGAACGGGAGCCGGTGGCCGAGATCGTCCCGGTGCGGAAGTGGCGGCGGCGGATGCCGGTGCTCGTCTCGGCCGCGGCGGTCGTGGCGGTCGCGCTGGGCGTCGCGTTCCAGCCGTGGTCGGACTCCGGGGGCGTGCAGGGCTCCCCGGCGACGCAGCGGACGGCGGTGCGGGAGCGGGCGGGGACGGCGCCGTACTGGAAGGTGCGGACGTTCCACTATGAGCGGGCGTTCCATGAGGGGAAGGCCGCGAACAACTACGAGCAGACCGAATGGCTGAGCCGCGGGGGCCAGAGAATCCGGACCGGCCCCGACGGCCCCGTCAGGGAGTTGCCGATCAGCGAACCGATGACCTTCAAGGTCTGCGAGCAGCTCTTCACATGGGACGAGCTCGGGAAGCTGCCCACCGATCCGGCGGCGCTGCGGAGCCGGCTCGTGGGGAAGGCCACCGGTGCGGATGCCAGGCAGGGCCTCTTCAACGGCATCGAGGAGCTGCTCGCCGGGTCGCCCGCCGGACTTCCGCTCCGGAAGGCTCTGTTCAAGGTCCTCACCGACGTCCCGGGGGTGCGGGTGACGGCAGGGGTCAAGTCCGACATGACCGCGCGTGTCGGGACCGCCGTCGAGATCGAATGGGACGGCTGGCGCAGAAGGGTGATCGTCGAAACCGATACGTTCCACGTGGTGGAGTCCCGGGACACGGCGCGGGGCAACTCCCAGATCTGGGGGACGGTGAAGCTCCGGGACGGGGAGGTCGCGACCCAGACCAGCTACATCGAAATCGCACCCGCCTGGGAGGCGCCGAAGCCGTCCCCGTCGGCGGGACGCCGCCTGTCGAGGAAGCCCTCGCCCACAACTGGGTGAGGGGAGGCCCGCTTCCGGGAGCGATCCGCTTCCCGGAAGCGGTCACAGCGCTCAATACGGCTGGAGCGTGCTTGTGTCGAGGGTGAATCCGAAGGGCTCCGGAATGTGGACGGCTTCACCGAAAGTGGCCTCTTCGCGGAACCGGTACCGGCCGTTCTCGGGCTCGCTGAACAGGGTGACGTTCTTCTGCCGCGCGTCGACGATCAGGTACAGGGGGATCCCCATCAAGGGGTAGTCCCGAAGCTTGCCGACCCAGTCGTTCTCCGGATTCGACGGCGAGACGATCTCGATGGCGATCAGGGCAAGCTCGGCGGGGACGCTGCTCTCCATGGTCGTCATGGCGGCTTCGGGCAGGTAGGTCAGGTCAGGGTTCCGGACCTTGGCCGTCTGCGGTGATTCGAGGTCTGTGTTCCCCGAGTCGATGTATCCGGCCGGTACGTGACCGTCGAACTGCCTGCGAACCTTGCTCAGGTTGAGTTGGTGAAGAGCCGAAGGCGAAGCCTGCATGACGATGGTGTCGCCGGACAGTTCTGTTTTGAAGCCTTCGGGAAGGGCTCGGCGAGCCGCTTCGAGCAATTCAAAGTGGCGACGGTTCACTTGTCCGATGTCCTCACGGCCTGATCCGCTTGTTGTGGGGCTGTGCCTCCATTGTTCATCCTGGCACAGGCCGCGGTCCTATTGCGCGCCCAGTAGCTCCAGGATCCTGTTGACCGCCTCCAGGACGGGCCGGCCGATGGTGCCGGCCGTCGCCGCGATGCCGGCGATGGCCAGCAGGGCCCGGTGGCGCTCCGGGGGCTGGGCCGTGAGGTCCGGGAGGGTGTCGTCGAGGGTCCGGGCGCTCGCGGGCGGGAGGCCGGTGCGGAGTTCCTCGACGAGCTGGAGCAGGTCCTGAACGGCCGCTCGGACGGCCGGGGGTGTTGCCGCCGTCTGGTTCCTGACGATGCCCGTGTTGCCCGTGCCGCCGTGCATCGTGACGTTGTCGCCGAAGTAGTAGTGGTCGCCGCTCATCAGCTCGCCATCCCCACGTTGCCCGTGCCGCCGTACATGTTGACGTTGTCGCCGAAGTAATAGCTCTGCGGATTGATCGTGATGCTGTCCACCGTCACCTGGAACTCGGCCCCGGGGTTCTCGATCGCGTGGGAGATCCGGCCGACGAGCTGGTCCAGGTGGTGCGGGTTCCGGCTGGTGACCACGGCCGTGGACCGGGCCGTTCGTCTCGACGGCCAGGACGTAGTGGGAGTCGGCCGACAGGACCAGCACCAGCTGCACCAGAAGTAGACCAGCGCGGCGATGACGCCCCACCAGACGAACGAGAGGATTCCGTCGCTCGCGTCCCGGCTGGCATCGCGCCGTCGCGCCGCCGAGGACCGTGAGGGCGATCGCCAGGGAGAGGGTGAGGGCGACGTTCTTCAGGAAGCGCACGGTGGCTTCCTTGCGCTTGGGGTGGAGGGTGAAGGTGTGTACCCGGGCGATGTTCTGCAGGGGGTAGAACGGCCCTGCCGACCCACAACAGCCGCCTGCTGACCCGCAGGTCGATGCTGCGGACGAGCTGTGGCGGGCAGGCGGGTAACGGCGGGGGCGTTCTCCGGAGGCTTGTCATCCGGTGCCGGTCTCCTGGTGTTGCGGATTTCGAGTGGACAACTATTAATCGCCATACAGGAGTTGGGCGCAAGTCGGAGATCCCGTTCGAGTGCTTGAGCTCCGGGATCCGGGGGGCGGGATCCGAGCGCTTACCAAAGGAATGGTGGGTCCTCGGACCCACCCTCCCTCCCCAAGTCGCGCGTATACCACGGGAAGTTCGCTTTCCGTGGTCGGGTTGCGGCGCTCCGTCGTCAGGGCCTAGCGTGTGCGCAGCAACAAAGCGACCGCCGGTCCGGGGTGGCATAGGACCAACACCGAGGATCCGTGGGGTCGTTACACCTCACGAGCATCGAAAGAACAGGTCGATCGTCGATGTGCTATGCCGACGTGACCCTAGTCCGCTCCGCATTATCCCCGGCGCGGAGCGCTCACACGCTCCCCAGCCTGGCCCGTTTTTCCGGTGTCAGAAGCAAACGCCGATGGCTGCCGGGCAAGAGCGCTAAGGAATCGCGACGCGCAGAGAGATGCGACTTCAGCTGCGATCTCTGTGCCGCCCCGGGAGGCGTCGATCTGCGGTGTACACGTCGACACGTGGGAGTTTGGCGGGAGGAGCGCTGCAGCACGGCGATTGGAGCGAGGAAGATCGCTGGCGGCCAAAGTGTGACGCCGACGTAAACGGGCAGCCGCCTGCCTGAAAGCTGGCGCTGCGGAGCTCTCGAAGGACCGGTCGATGCTGCGGAGCGAGTTCGCAGGTACTCAAGAGTGAGGAGGAGTCATTAACCGTTGGTTGACGCGGACGTATCTTAGCTCGCGTTACAAGCCAAGTGCGCGATGACAGCGTGGTGGGAGGGCCCAAACACGGGTCTGGGATGTAGCCATGGAGGAAAACG
>NZ_BAAAXZ010000110.1:0-22397 GCF_039535865.1 Streptomyces thioluteus | reverse complement strand
GTCAGCCTCAAGATCAGCAAGAACTTCGAGCTGAACGGCATCGCCCTCGGCACGATCGTGGTCCTCACCGGCTACCACGCCCTGCGCTTCCTGGCGCCCGCCCATCTGAAGGAGCAGGAGCCGCTGTTGGACGAGGGGACCAGCGGCTACGACAGCCTGGCGGAGCGCGAGAGGGCCGAGCCGGACGCCGAAGGCCCGGCGCCCCGGAGCTGAGCGGCACCGTCACGCTCCGTCACCCGTTCCGGTTAACCCGAGAGGGATTCCCCCTACTCTCCGTATTCATATGTCACTCTGCGTGCATGACGACGACAGGAATGCGCCCGGCGGCACCCGCCGGCATCGACGGAGTGATCGGCCGGATGCGCGGACTGGCGGCCGGGCTGCCGCCGCGGGACGGGGTGGCGGTCTTCAACCGGGTGTATCTGACGGTCACCGAGGAGGTCGGCCGCCGGGTGGCCGACGGCCTCTTCCATGACCGCGCGACCACCACCACGCTGGACGTGCTGTTCGCCGGCCGCTATCTGACCGCGGTGGACGAGGCGGCGGCGGGACGAAGACCGCCGGCCTGCTGGCGTCCACTGTTCCAGCTCCGCGGCCATCCGGCCGTCCGGCCCGTGCAGTTCGCCCTCGCGGGCATCAAACGCCCACATCGGGCACGACCTTCCGCTCGCCCTCGCCGACACCTGCCGGGACGTCGGCGCCGAACCACGGGAGCTGGAAGGGGACTTCCACCGGATCGGCGAGCTGCTCGTCTCCCTGGAGGAGCGGATCCGCGAGGCCCTGATGCCGGGGCCGGACGCGCTGGGACGTCGCCGATCCGCTCACCCATCTGCTGGGGTCGTGGACTCTGGAGGCGGCCCGCGCCGCCGCCTGGGCCGCCTTCCGCGCCCTGTGGGCGCTGCGCGAACGGCCGGACGTGGCGGCCGAGTTCGAGGACCGGGGTCGACGCGAGCGTGGGGCTGGTGGGGCGATGCCTGCTCACGCCGCTGGGATGACGCGCGGGGCGGCGCACCGCCCCGCGCCGCCCCGTCCGGTCCCGTGGAGGTCAGTCCTCCGGCAGCTCGACGGGGGCGATCTCGTCGTAGACATCGCCCGGGCCCGGGTTGACCGGGTCCGTCGCACCGCCGAAGTGGTGCATGACGCCCCACACCGCGTTGAGCGCAGTCTGCACGGCGCCCTCGGCCCAGCCCGCCGTCCAGGAGATGTCGTCGCCAGCGAGGAAGATGCCGCGCTTGTCCTCCGGGAGGCGGTCCTGCATGAAGTGGGTGAACAGCCGCCGCTGGTAGCGGTAGTGGCCGGGCAGGTTCGCCTTGAACGCACCCATGAAGTAGGGCTCGTTCTCCCAGGAGACGGTCACCGGGTTGCCGATGATGTGCTTGCGGATGTCGACGCCCGGGTAGATCTCGCCGAGCGACTTGAGCATGACCTCCATCCGCTCGTTGGCCGACAGCGGAAGCCACTTGAGGCTGTCGTCGCACCAGGTGTACGAGAGGCAGATCACGGCGGGCTTGTCCGGCCCGTCGTCCAGGAGGTAGGTGCCGCGCGTCATCCGGTCGGTGAGCGTCATCGACATGACGTCCCGGCCGTTCTCGTCCTTGTCCAGCCAGAACGGCCGGTCCACCGGGACGAAGAGCTTGGACGACTCCATGTAGTGGGTGCGCTCGACCGCCGTCCAGTGGTCGATGGGGAAGAGCTCGTCGTCGCACTCGATCTTCGACAGCAGCATCCACGACTGCGCGGTGAAGATCGCGGCCGCGTAGGTGCGGATGTCGCCGCTCGCGTCGGTGACCGTGATCCGGTTGCCCGCGGTGCGGTGCAGCCGGGTGACGGCCAGCCGCGGCGCACCGTCGTGCAGGGAGGACAGCGAGGTCCCGGGCGCCCAGTGGACGAGCTTCTGCGGCTCGCGCTCCCACAGACGCAGCGGCAGCTGCTGGCTGCCGCCGACGATCCCGCGATGGTGGTCGTCGGCCTCGGTGTAGACGACGCGCAGGATCTCCAGGATGGAATTGGGGAAGTCGGTGTCCCAACCGCCGGTGCCGAAGCCGACCTGGCCGAAGATCTCCCGGTGCCGGAAGGACTTGAAGGACTCCGCCTCGCAGAGGAAGCCGTAGAAGGTCTGGTTGTCGAGCTTCTCGACCAGCTTCGCCCAGATCTCGCGGATGCGCGGCACGTCGCGCTCGCGCATGGCGCGGTTCATGTCGGAGAAGTCGGCGCCCTCCTCCAGGCAGGCGTTCCAGGCGTCGGCCACGTCGCGGTAGACCTGCGGCAGGTCCTCGACCTTCTCCGCGTAGTGGGACTCGCCCTTGAGGTCCACGACGGTGGACGGGGTGCAGGGGGCCAGCGGGTTGGGGAACGGCTTGGTCTCCAGCCCCACCAGGTCGATGTAGTGCTGGAAGGCGGTGGAGGACGGCGGGAAGCGCATCGCGCCCATCTCGGCGGTGAGTTCGCCGTCGCAGCCGTCGAATCCGACGGTCCGCAGCCGGCCGCCGATCTGGTCCGCCTCGTAGACGACGGGCTTGAGGCCCATCTTCATCAGCTCGTAGGCGGCGATGATGCCGGAGAGACCGCCGCCGATGACCGCGACCTCGGTGCCGTGCTCGGTGGCCGGTATCTGGCCCAGGCCCGCGGGGTGCGCGAGGAAGTCGTCATAGGCGAACGGGAAGTCCGGGCCGAACATGGTGATCGGCGGGTCGTTCTGTGGGCCACGGCGACTTCGCCGCCGAGGGCTTCGCGCCCAGGGACCACCTGGAGCTCGGCCAGCTCCTCGGCGCCATCGACGTCGAGCGCGGCGCCAAGGTCTCCGGCTCGCGCTTCTACTACCTGACAGGCGTGGGCGCGCTCCTGGAGCTCGCCCTCGTCAACGCCGCCATCGCCCAGGCCACCGCCGCCGGCTTCACGCCGATGCTCACCCCCGCGCTGGTCAAGCCGCGCGCCATGGAGGGCACCGGCTTCCTCGGCCAGGCCGCGCAGGACGTCTACCACCTGGAGAAGGACGACTTCTACCTGGTCGGCACGTCCGAGGTGCCCCTCGCCGCATACCACATGGACGAGATCATCGACGCCTCGCAGCTCCCGCTGCGGTACGCCGGTTTCTCCCCCTGCTTCCGCCGCGAGGCCGGCACCTACGGCAAGGACACCCGCGGCATCTTCCGCGTCCACCAGTTCGACAAGGTCGAGATGTTCTCGTACATCGCGCCGGAGGACGCCGAGGCCGAGCACAAGCGGCTCCTGGAGTGGGAGAAGCAGTGGCTGACCAGCCTGGAGCTGCCCTTCCAGGTGATCGACACGGCCACCGGTGACCTGGGGTCCTCCGCCTCCCGCAAGTTCGACTGCGAGGCGTGGATCCCGACCCAGGGCAAGTTCCGCGAGCTGACCTCGACCTCCAACTGCAACGAGTTCCAGGCCCGCCGCCTGTCCGTCCGCATGCGCGACGGCAAGAACGTCCGCCCGCTGGCCACGCTCAACGGCACGCTCTGCGCGGTGCCGCGCACCATCGTCGCGCTGCTGGAGAACCACCAGCAGGCCGACGGCTCGGTCCGGGTCCCCGAGGTGCTCCGGCCCTACCTGGGCGGCCGCGAGGTCCTGGAGCCGACCGCCAAGTGACCGCCACCCCGCCGCCGTACCGCCTGGTCGCGACGGACCTCGACGGGACGCTGCTGCGCTCCGACGAGACCGTCTCCGACCGCACCCGCGCCGCCCTGGCCCTCGCCGGGGCGGCGGGGGCCGCGCACATCGTCGTCACGGGCCGCCCGGTGGCCTGGTCCCGGCACATACTCGACGCGCTGGACTACCGGGGCCTCGCGGTGTGCGGGCAGGGCGCGCAGGTCTACCACGCGGGCGAGCACCGGCTGCTGACGTCGGTGACGCTCGACCGGAAGCTGGCCGCCCTCGCCGTCGCCAAGGTCGAGGCCGAGACGGGCCCGCTGCACCTGGCCGCCTCCCGCGACGGCCTGGACGGCGATCTGCTCGTCACGCCCGGCTACCGGACCATGGAGGGCCCACGCCCGCCCGTGCCGGTCACGGACCGGGCCGAGCTGTGGGCGGAGCCGCTCAACAAGCTCTACCTCCAGCACCCCGAGCTGGACGACGACGCCCTCGCGGAGGCCGCGCGGGCGGCCGCCGGCGGGCTCGTCGACGTGACGATGGCGGGCGCCGGCATCGTCGAGCTCCTGCCCCTCGGGCTGAGCAAGGCCACCGGTCTGTCGCTGGCCGCGCGGCGCCTCGGGGTGAAGGCGGCCGACACGATCGCCTTCGGCGACATGCCCAACGACCTCCCGATGTTCGCCTGGGCCGGTCACGGCGTCGCCATGGCCAACGCCCACGAGGAGCTCAAGGCCGTCGCCGACGAGGTCACCGCCTCGAACGACGAGGACGGCATCGCCGTGGTCATCGAGCGGCTCTTCGGCCTCTCCGGCTGACCGGACCGAAGTCCCAGGGCGGCAGGCCGCGCACCAGCGGCCCGCAGCCCAGGCCGACGAGCACCGCGACGGAGTGCCCGACGTCGGTGAACGTCGCGCCGGTCAGCATCGGCGTCGCGAAGAAGAGGACGAGCCCGGCCAGCCAGCCCCAGCGCCAGGGCCGCGGCACCCGGTAGCTCAGCAGCCCGGCGGCCGCGGCCAGCCCGTACGAGACCCCGATGTCGACCACGTGCTTCATGGCCCGCGGCGCCGCGTGGTGCTCGATGGCCAGCAGCAGCACCTCCTGGCTGATCAACGTGGCCGCGACGTGCGCCACGCCGACCGTGAAGAGCCAGCGCAGGGTGCCGGCCCAGCGCTCCACGTTGGCATGGACCAGCTCGAAGAGCGCGGCGTAGAGCAGGAACGAGGAGGGGCTCTCGATCCAGAACCCGCTGATGAGCAGCGACTGGAGCGGGTGCTCGGCGAGCTCGTGGATGTTGCTGCTGGTGCGGTGGAGGAGGAAGGTCTCCAGCCCCTCGCTGGCCGCGGCGATCACCAGGCTCGTGACGCCGATGATGAGCAGCCAGATGTGCGTACCGGGGGACGAACGGACCCAGGCCCGGACCATGACGATCCCCCGCCCGTACGGACGTTCCACGATCCGACGGTAACCGACGGCACACGACAGCGCCGGACGGGCTGTTCAGCCCGTCCGGCGCTTGAGGACTAACGCGGCGAAGCCGCGTTGCCGGTCCGGGCGGAGCCCGAAGAGACGGTGAGAGGGCGGGGCTGGGGCTTCTTGTCCCCCCGCGGGGCCCGCAGCAGGACGACCACGGTCACCGCGACGACCGTCATGATCCCGGCGATCGTCCACGACACGGTGTGCCACGCCCCCGTGAACTCCCCGGCCAGGTAGGCGTGATCGGCACCGTCGAGGTGCCCGGAGACCACCCGCCCGGCGAGGTCGCCCGCTCCCAGCCGTGCCTGGAGCAGGCTCAACAGCCCCGCCCCGAGGGCCGCGATCATCATTGCCTGGCCGCCGCCCCGCACCGTGTTGAGGAATCCGGCGGCGGTCCCCTCCCGCCCGGGGGCGACGGAGTTCATCGCCTGGGCGTCGATGATCCCGTTGGCCAGCCCCGTTCCGGCGCCGATCGTCAGCAGCGGACCGGCCAGCAGGCCGACACCGGCTCCCGGCGTCAGCACGGTCAGCCAGGCGTTGCCCGCGGCCACCAGTCCCATCGCCACGGCGATCACCAGACGGCCGGGCACGCCCCGGTTCACCAGGCGGGCGCCGATCAGCGGCATGAAGAGGACCGGGGCGGTCAGCAGCAGCATCGTCGTGCCCGCCTCGCCCGAGGAGGCGCCGTCGACGCCCTGGAAGTAGGTCGGCAGGTACGTCAGCGTTCCGGCGAAGCCGACGGCCCCGGTCAGGCCGGCCAGCGTCCAGGCCAGGTAGCGGCGGTCGCGCACCAGGGCCAGGTCGAGCACCGGGTGCGCCGAGCGGCGCTGCAGGACGCCGAACGTCACCAGCAGGAGGGCACCGCCCCCGAAGGCCCCCAGCACCAGGGGGTGGGACCACCCGTTCTGCGGCCCCTGCGTCACACCGGCCATCAGCAGCCCCAGCGCGGCGATGAACGTCACCGCGCCGACGACGTCCAGGCGCGGCCGGGCCGCGGCCCGCGACTCGGCGACGAACAGCGTGCCGGCCAGCAGCACCGCGCCCACCACGGCGAACACCAGGAACGCGGCACGCCAGCCGAGCGTCCCCACCAGCGCGCCGGACAGCGTCGGGCCGGCCGCGAGGCCGATGCCGCCCACCGTGCCCAGGGAGGCGAACGCCCGGGTGCGGGCGGCTCCTTCGAACGTGCTGGCCAGCAGCGCACCGCCGCCTGCCATCACCCCGGACGCCCCGAGCCCCGCCAGGATCCGGGCCGCGTCCAGCAGCAGGACGTCGCTCGCCGTCGCGCTCAGCGCGAGCCCGGCGGTGAAGAGCGCGGCGCCGACGCGGTAGACCCGGCGGCGGCCGAAGGTGTCGGCCAGCGAGCCGGCGACCAGCATGAAGCTGGAGGCCGTCAGGAAGTAGCCGGTGATCACCCACTGCAGGGGTGCGCCCGAGGCGCCGAGGTCGGCACCGATGTCCGGGAGCGCCACCGTGGTGCCGGACATCGACATCGCGAGGGTGAGCATCCCGAGGAGGACGAGCCCGAGCGTGGCGGACGGGCGGGAGCGTGGAGCGGCGGTCTCGTTCATGGCACCGACGTTAGGAACCCGGCCCGGTCCCCCACATCTGTCAGGTGACCTGGTCAGGACCCCGTCGTCCCGGCCGGAGAACCCGGTAGTCCTACAGATGTGCGGGTACAGGCCGCGCCCGTAGCGTCGTTGACGTCAACCCGACCGGCTGCCACCGGCTCAACTCCCCTTGCACCGAGGACTCTCCCATGGACACCAAAGCCCCCCTCCGCCTCGCCGTCATCGTCGGTTCCACCCGTGAGGGCCGCTTCGGACCCGTCGTGGCCAACTGGTTCGCCGAGCGCGCCGGGGTCCACTCCGGACTGGACGTCGATGTCATCGACCTTGCGGACGTGGACATTCCGCTCGTCCTGTCCGGCAAGCCGTCCCCCGGGGTCGCCGCCATCACGCCCCGGCTGGCCGCCGCCGACGCGTTCGTGGTGATCACGCCCGAGTACAACCACTCGTACCCGGCCTCGTTGAAGGCCGCGATCGACTGGCACTACACCGAGTGGCAGGGCAAGCCCGTGGGCTTCATCTCCTACGGGGGGCTCGCCGGAGGCGTGCGTGCCGTCGAGCACCTGCGGCCGGTCTTCGCCGAGCTCCACTCCGTCACGGTGCGGGAGACGATCAGCTTCCACATGGCCTGGGAGAAGTTCGACAAGGACGGGAAGCCGCTCGACGGGCCCGCGGTGAACGGCGCCGCCAAGCGCCTGCTCGACCAGCTCCTCTGGTGGGGCCACGCCCTGCGCGACGCCCGGGGGAAGATCCCGTACGCGGCCTGACGCCCGCCGCACTCCCCGCGCTGACCAGCGGTTACCGTGAGGTCATGCTCCATGGACGCACCCGTGAGACCGCCGCGCTCGACCAGCTCCTCGCCGCCGCCCGCACCGGCCGCAGCGGGACGCTGGTGCTCCGCGGCGAGGCCGGCATCGGCAAGTCCGTACTGCTCGACCACGCATCCCGGACCGCGGAGGAGTCCGGGATGCGGGTGCTGCGCGGCACGGGCATAGAAGCGGAGGGTGAACTTCCGTTCGCGGGGCTGCATCTGATGCTCTCCGGAGCCCTGGACCGCATCGGCGCCCTCCCCGAGGCCCAGGCCGGAGCGCTGCGCTCGGCGTTCGGCCTGGCCCCCGCCGCCGGCGGTGGCGACCGGTTCCTCGTCGGGCTCGCGGTGCTCACCCTCCTCGACGGACTCGCCGAGGAGCGGCCCCTGTTGTGCCTCGTGGACGACGCCCACTGGCTGGACCGGGAGTCGGCGAACGCCCTGCTGTTCGCCGCGCGACGGCTGAACGCCGAGCCGGTCGCCGTCGTCTTCGCCTCCCGCGACGACCACGCCTCGGCCTTCCCCGCCCCCGGCCTTCCCGAACTGCGGCTGTCCGGGCTCGACTTCGAGTCCGCGACCGCGCTGCTCGCGGAGCACGCCGCCGGTCTGCCCCGGCACGCCCGCGACGTCGTCCTCAAGGAGGCGGCGGGCAATCCGCTGGCGCTGTGCGAACTGCCCACGGCCCAGCGGGAGGAGGAACGGTACGCCTCCCCGTACGGCATCACCGCCCTGCCCCCGCACAGCAGGCTGCTCCGGTCCTTCTCCACGAACGTGGCCGCGCTGCCCGAGCCCACCCGCGCCCTGCTGCTGGTCGCCGCGGCGGCCGGCTCGGCCGGTCTCGACGCCGTCCTGGCCGCCACGGAGCGCTTCGGCGCGACCCTGGACGACCTCGAACCCGCCGAGCAGGCCCGGCTGTTGCACCTCGTCGACGGCGCGCTGGCCTTCCGGCACCCCCTGGTGCGGACCGCCGTCTACCAGGGCGCCACGGCGAGCCGGCGGCTCGCGGTGCACCGGGCCCTGGCCGACGCCCTCGACGGCCGGCCGGGCGGGGCCGACCAGCGGGCCTGGCACCTCGCCGCCGCGGGGACCGGGACCGATCCGGTGGCCGCGCGGCTGCTGGAGGAGAGCGCCGAACGCGCCCGCGCGCGCGGCAGTTCGAGCGCCGTCGCCGCGGCGTACGAACGGGCGGCCGCGCTGACCCCCGACGACGCCGGCCGGAGCCGCCGGCTGACCGCCGCCGCGCGCGCCGCCGCGGACGCGGGACGGCTGGACCACGCCGAGGAGCTGGCCGCACGGGCCGTGGCCCTCACGGACGAGGCCGCCGACCCGGCCGCGCACGCCGCGGCCGTGCTGGTCCGGGCCGAGGCCGCCGACGAACAGGGCCGCTCCCGCGACGCGTACGCCCTGCTCGCCGGGACCGCCGAACGGCTGCTCGCCGGACCGGCGCCGGACACCGCGGGCCCGCTCCTCCTGCGGGCCGCGCACGCCGCCTGGCACGCCGGCGACCAGGCCGCGCTCGACGCGGCCTCGGCCCGGACCGCCGGGCTGCGGCTGCCCGGGGCGGACCGCGTCGCCGCGCTCGCCCGGCTCGCGGCCGGCCAGCACCGGTGCGACGGGGCCGCGCCCGCCGACGGTGGACGGGCCGTCCGCGAACTCATCGGCGCCGCCGGGGAGTCGACGGACGACGTGCGCGAGGCCGTGCAACTGGGCTGGTGGCACATGTTCCACGGCGACCTGACCGCCGCCCGCGATCTGGCCGGGGCACTGGAGCGCCAGTGCCGCGAACAGGGCGCCATCGGCGTCCTGGGGCTGGTCCAGATGCTCCTGGCCCGCACCCAGCTGCTGCTCGGCCTGCACCGGGAGGCCCTGGCCACCGCGACCGACGGGCTGCGCACCGCCGACGACACCGGGCAGGCCCGCGTCCGCGTCCACCTGGCCACCGTGCTCGCCCAGCTCGCCGCGGTCCGGGGGGACGAGGAGGGCTGCCGCGAGCTGACGGCCGAGGCGCTCGCCCTGGGCATCGCCCCCGGCACCGTGCACGCCGCCGGGGCGCTCAGCCTCCTCGATCTGGGGCTCGGACGGCACGCGGCCGCGCTCGACCGGCTCATGGCCGTCGTCGCCGCCCCCGACCGGCAGGGGGTGATCGGCGCCCTCCCCGACCTCGTCGAGGCGGCCGTCCGGCACGGCAGTCCCGAGCCGGGGCGCTCCGCGCTCGACTGGTACGAGCAGCACACCTCGGCGCACAGCCGCAGGCCCTGGGCCGAGGCCGTCGCCCTGCGCTGCCGGGCCCTGCTCACCCGGGACCCCGAGGAGGCGGAGGCGCTCTACGCACGGGCGGTCCGCCGCCACCAGGAGGGCGCCGGATCGGCCTTCGAGCGGGCCCGCACCGAGCTGCTGCACGGCGAGCACCTGCGGCGGATGCGCCGCACCGGGGACGCGCGGGCGCGGCTGCGGTCGGCGCTGGAGACCTTCGAACGGCTCGGGGCCGCGCCCTGGGCCGAGCGCGCCCGCGCGGAGCTGCGGGCCGGCGGCGAGAGCCTCGTCGCCTCCGGTGCGCCCGCGGGCCCGCTGGACCAGCTCACTCCGCAGGAACTCCAGGTCGCGACCCTGGCGGCGCAGGGTCTCAGCAACCGCGACATCGGTGCGCGTCTCTTCATCAGCCCCCGGACGGCCGGCTACCACCTGTCGAACGTGTACCCGAAGCTGGGCATCACCGGACGGAGGGAGCTGACCGGGGTGGGGCTGTAGTCCCGGAGAGCGCGGCAGTCCCGGAGAGCGCGGCGCGGCGCCACGCCGCGCGGCCTCCTCCGGGGCTCGCGAGCGAGTTGTAGGATGACTGGGCAACCGGATACCCCTACAACAGGAGGCGCTGCCGCCATGGCACTGCGAGCCGCAGGACGGCAGTCCCTCGTGGACACCGTCGTCGACCAGCTGCGCACCCAGGTCGCCGCGGGCGAATGGCGCGTGGGCGAGCGCATCCCCACCGAGCACGCCCTCGCGGAACAGCTCCAGGTCGGCCGCAACACCGTCCGCGAGGCCGTCCGCGTTCTCGTCCACGCCGGAATGCTCCGCTCCAGGCAGGGCGAGGGCACCTTCGTCGTCTCCACCGCCGACCCGGCCGAGATCATGCGCGGCGTGCAGCGTGCCGGCGTCCGCGACGTCCTCGAACTGCGGATCGCGCTGGAGGCCGAGGCCGCCCGGCTCGCCGCCACGCGCCACGAGCCCGCCGACCTGAAGCGGATGCGCGACGCCCTGGAGGCGCAGACCGCCTTCGAGGACCCCGAGGGCCCAGCCGGACTCCGGGAACCTGGAGCTCTACGCCGACCACGACGTCGAGTTCCACAAGGCCGTCGTGGAGGCCGCCCACAACACGGCGCTGACCGCGACCTACAGCTGGTTCAGCAGCTCCGTACGTGAGGCCCTGCTCACCGCGCTCGGCGACCGGGACATGCCGCGCATCATCCACGGCGACCACCACGCCCTCATGGAGGCCATCGCCTCCGGCGACCCCGACGCGGCCGCGCGGGCCGCCCGGGCCCTCCTCGAACGCCCCAAGCAGGCGGTCGAGTCGCTGCTCGCCGAGAACTGACCACACCCCGCACACCACGGGAACGCACCACCGGAAAGGCACCCGCATGTCCGAAACGAGGCCCGAGACACCCCCCATATCCGAGACCCTCGTATCCGAGACGCCCCTCCCGGCCGCCGAGGAACCCTCCTCGGCCGCACCGGCCCCCGCCGGGTTCCGCGCCCTGCGCGCCCACCCGGCGCTGGTCCTCGCCGGCATCGTCCTCGCCTCCCTCAACATGCGGGCCGCGCTCTCCGGGGTCTCCCCCCTCGTCGGCGAGATCAACGACCACTTCGGCCTCAACTCGACCGCCAGCAGCCTGGTCACCACGATCCCGCTGGTCTTCATGGGTCTCGGCTCGATCGTCGCGCCCCGGCTCGCCCGGCGTCTGGGCACCGAGACCGTGCTGTGCTCCGCGCTCGTCCTGCTCTGCGGCGGCATCCTGCTGCGCGTCGCGCCGCCGGTGGTCACACTGTTCGTCGGCGGGCGCGCTGGTCGGCACCGCGATCGCCCTGCTCAACGTCCTGATGCCGGGGCTGATCAAGCGCGACTTCCCGGAGCGCGCGGCGAGCATGACCGCCCTCTACTCGACCGCCATGATCCTCGGCGCCACCGTCTCGGCCGCCTGCGCCGTGCCGCTGGAGAAGGCCCCTCGGCGGCTGGCGGGGCTCGCTCGCCTCCTGGTCGCTGCTCGCCGCCGTCGCGGTGGTCGTCTGGATCCCGCAGGCCCTGCTCGCCCGGCGCGGGGGACACCACGCCGCGGCGACGGCGGCCCGGCAGCCCGCGGCCCGACGCCCCCAATCTGCTGCGCTCCGGCCTTGCCTGGCAGGTCACCCTGCTCATGGGCACGCAGTCGCTGGTCGCCTATGTGTGCATCGCCTGGATGCCGACGATCTTCACCGACAACGGCATGGACAAGAGCACCGCGGGCCTCGTCTACGCCTTCTACACCCTGGTGCAGATGGCCGGTTCGTTCGTCGTGCCCATGCTCGCGGGCCGACTGCGCGACCAGCGACTGCTGGCCGTCGGCGTCGTGGTGCTCATGGCGGCCGGCACGACGGGACTGCTGCTCGCCCCCGTCGCCGGGGCCTGGGCGTGGGCCCACGATGATGGGCGTCGCCCAGGGCGGCACGCTGGGTCTCGCGCTGACGCTGATGGTGCTGCGCACCCGTGACGCGCACACCGCCGCCCGTCTCTCGGGCATGGCCCAGACCTGGGGCTATCTGCTCGCCTCGGCCGGTCCGTTCGTCGTCGGCGCGGTCCACCAGGCCACCGATGGCTGGTCGTTGCCGATCACGATCCTCCTTCTGGCCTGCCTCGCCCTGGTGTTCCTGGGACTCGGCGCCGGCCGCGACCGGAAGATCTGAGCCCGTCCGCTCCGTCGCCGCAGGGGGGAGGAGGGTCCCGGCCTCCGGCTCACTCCTCCCCCGCGAGGGTCAGCTTGCGCAGCCGCTCCCCCGCGTACCAGGCGGCCACCACCGTGACGACCACCAACAGCCCCATGCCCACCGGCAGTCCGACATCCGAGGAGATCGCCCCCGGCGCCCCGATGCGCTCGGCGAGCGACAGCGCCCACTGCTGCACGCTGAGCGTCCGCGCCCCGGGTATCAGGCTGCCGAACAGCGACTCCCAGACCAGGGCGTAGACCAGCCCCCGCGACGACCGCGTGCCGGGTGACCGTACCGAGCAGCAGGAAGACCGCGCTGTAGGCGAGGGAGGCGGCCGCCGCCGCGACCGCGTAGGCCACGGCTATCTGCTGGCTGTTGCCGTTGAGCAGCAGTCCCGCCAGCAGCGTGGGGACGGCCGAGAAGACGGCGGTGACCCCCGTCGCGACGATCAGCTTGGTGAGGACGATCGTCGGGCGCTTGACGGGCTTGGCGAGCAGATAGACGACCGAGCCGTCGTCGATCTCGGGCCCTATCGCGCCCGTCCCGGCGATGACGCCGATCAGCGGCACCATCGTGGCGAGGGCGAAGCCGCCCAGCACCTTGGTGGCCGTCTCGTCGTCGGGCCCCGTCAGGAGGCGGATGGCGGCCGCGATGATCAGCAGCAGGGCCGGGAGGGTGAAGAGGACGGCCGCGCGGCGGCGGCCGAGGAGCCCCCGGTACGTCAGTCGGGCGACCGTCGGGTGGTAGATGCTGTTCATGGGATCGGCGCCTCCTTTCAGGCCGCGACGAGGTAGGAGAAGACCGATTCCAGGGACTCGTCGGAGGGCGAGACCGTCAGGAGCCGGATGCCATGGGCCCGGGCCACGGCCGGCAGCAGGGTGGTGAACCGGGCGAAGTCCACGGCCTGGATGCGCAGGGCGCCCTCCTGGACGTCCACCTCGATGCCCGCCGTCGAGGGGTCGGAGATCAGGGCCGCGGCCAGGGCCCGGTCGTCGCTGGAACGGACCAGGTAGCGGTGCGGGGCGGTTGGTCATCAGCCGGCGGATCTTGCGGAAGTCGCCGGAGGCGGCGTGCCGCCCGGCCACCACGACCTCGATGTGGGCCGCGATCTGCTCGACCTCCTCCAGGATGTGCGAGGAGAACAGCACCGTGCGTCCCTCGGACCCCATCTGCCGCAGCAGATCCATGAGTTGCATCCGCTGCCGGGGGTCCATGCCGTTGAACGGCTCGTCGAGCAGGAGCACCGAGGGATCGTGGACCAGGGCGGAGGCCATCTTCACCCGCTGCCGCATGCCCTTGCTGTAGGTGGCGATCCTGCGATCCTGCGCGTACTCCATCTCGACGGTGGCCAGGGCGCGTTGGGCCGCCGAGGCGGGCAGGCCGTGCAGCTCGGCATTGGCCCGGACGAACTCCAGGCCGGTGAGGAAGTCGTACATCGCCTCGCGCTCGGGGACGATGCCGATATGGCGGTAGATCTCCTCGTTGCCCCAGATCACCGTTCCGTCGAGGGTGACGGTGCCGCTGGAGGGGGCCAGGAAGCCGCCCATCATGTTGATGAGGGTGGACTTTCCGGCGCCGTTGGGGCCGAGCAGCCCGGTGACGCCGGGGCCGATGCTCATGGAGATGTCGTTGACGGCGACGACGTTGCCGAACCAGCGGGAGACGCCGTCGATGCGAAGAACGCTCATGGGCGCAGCCCATTCCTTGAGGGGTGGTGGTCGGGCGACGGGTGGTCGGTCACAGCCCGGCCCTTCGGTAGCGGGCCATCAGCAGGCCGTAGGAGCCGGCGACGGCACCGAGGACGACCAGGAGGTAGAGCGCTCCGGCCCCCGCGCCAGGGCCGTGGCCGCCGGGGAAGGCGGAGGTGGCCGAGAGGAAGGCCGTCTGCACCCCGTCTATCAGGGTGATCGGCGAGAACAGGCCGAGCCAGGCGATGATGTCGGTGTTGTCGCGTGCGAGGGCGATGCCCTGGACGGTGCTGACGGCGCCGTAGGAGATGGTCAGCACCGCGATGACGGCGGCGACGCCGAAGCCTCGGCGCGGCGTCAGGGCGGCGACCACCAGGCCGATGCCGGCGAGGAAGAGGGACAGCAGAGCCACGGAGACCAGTCCTTGGGCGAAGGCTTTCGTCTGTTGCGTCGAAAGTAACCCCCCGATCACAAACCCCCATAACCCCCACCCCCCACACCCCCCCAACCCCCCCCCCACCACAAAACGAATTACCCCACCGAACACCCCCCCCCACGCAACGCACCCCACATCCCCCCCCCGGCCCCCACCCCATTTACTTTTATATTTTTTCTTTTTCCTCTTTGATCCCGGAAAAGCCCGCCCGGGCGCCCGGCCGCGCGGGGTGAAGTCGTCAAGGGGTGCACAGCAGCGCCCCGAGGCTCAGCTGAACAGGCCAACAAAGCCCGGATCTGGCAACCACATGCCGGCGGGCCACCATCCGCCCCGCCCCGGCCTATGCACACCTGCTGGGAACCCCCGAGACGAGGCGGAGACCAGCCCCGGGAGGGCTACGGTCTGCGCGAAAATCTCGTCACAGACGCGATCGTGAAAGCACCACCACCCTACGAGGGGGCCGACAACCGGGGCCCCTAGGCGGGGCCCCCACCCCGCGGGGGAACCTAGACCCCCGACGGAAAAAGAAATGCTCCCACTGAAACACAAACAACCGGCCCGCGAGGGGGCCAACTGAAACGCGGTCCGAAGCCGCGGGGGGGAAAAAACCCGCGCACACGGCGGTGGTTGGGTAACGGATTGCCCGGGACCGCTCCCCACCCCCCCCGCCGAGCAACCGGAACACCGCTCCAATCGGGGCCAGTCAAAAGGAAAAACAAAAAGCTCGCCGAAGCCGAAACCAAAAAGAAAAAAACCTGAGTTGTATGCAAAACACAAGATGCAGGCACGAACCAAGCACAAAGGCCCAACCAACCCGCATGGCCCCCGACCCCCTCCGCGCCCCAAAAGGCAACCCGCCTGAACGCCCCAAGAAAGCACCCCCCGGCACTACGATGAGTCGAGAATTCCGTCCCCGACGCGGCCCAATAAAACATACCAAGCGCGCCCCGTGTCACGGCCTAAGCGCCAACGAACCGGCCATGAAGGGCGCGCCCCGGAACGGTGGCGGGGGGAAAGCCCGCCCCCATCCCAGCGGCGAACCGCGGCCGGCGGAACCCCTCCCGACAAAAGTGCGCAGGCCCGAGCCACCAACCCCGTGCAAGGCAATAACGGGGACCGGACGTAAAACCGAGTCGGTGAAACCGCTAGAACCAAGGCCGTGGCGGAGCCACCGCCGAACCCGGAACCGCCACAAACACAACCAACAACAAAACACAACCACCGCCGGGCCCCTGGTGCCAAGGACACGCGGGGCGCAACGAAGCGCTGCGTCGCAGCGACGCTCCCCCCCGGGGCAGAGACGCAACAACGAAGACCCCGAACGCCGCCCCTGGCAGGCGCCAATGCCCAAAATAAGCCCCGAAAAGCCGCGAAGGGGAACCGGGGGCGGAAAGAGGAAGAAACCCCCGCCCCGCCCCAACGAGCCCGGCGCAGCCGAAGCATGCGGCAGGAAATTAACCCCATAGCAGTGGGCCCGCGAGGGGACACCATAAATACCGCCGGCTCCCGGCTCAGCGCGGCGCCTCCCGTGCCGCGAGAGAAAAATCCAATTTAAGTCTGCAAGGCCCTAAGCGCAAAAGTGGCCGGCGGAACCGAGGACCCAAAAAGGGGGCCCACCGGCCGAGCGGCGTGAAAACTCCGCCGCGGGAAAACCGGGGAACCGCCTCACCCCCCTTGGAACCAACCCCCCACCCCCCCCCAAGAAGGATCGAGGGTACGAAAAGAATCAGGGGGGGGAAGTGTCAAGGGGGGGAAGGGAAAGAAAATGAAACGTGTGGAATGAAAAATCTAAAGGAATGGGAGAAGGCGGGCGGGGGAAGCCGGTCGACCCCTCCGCGACAGAAACCACCCGTCCCCCCATCGCCAAACCCGGACGCGCCGGGCGAAAGAACCCGCCATGGACCGCCCCCGCCAGCCGGGGAAACCACTTAAGCTGGACCGCCAAGACCCAACCCGCCCCGGGGCGGAAACCAACCGCAGGCACCGCCGGGGCCCACGCAACGGACGCCGGCCAAAGCGTCCGCGGACTGGCAGCGCCCTGGGAACCCCCGGGAGCCAAGGCCGTCCCAGGGATGAAAAAGAAAATAGGGGAACGGGCGAAAGAAGGAAGAACTAACCCCGCCGCAACGGAAGCTTGGGCGGCGAAAAAAACATAACGCCGGCCGAAAACACGAGCTCCCGCACGGGCGGATGCGCCGAGTGCCGCCCGGGGGGCTGGCACCGCCATATGCCCGAAGAGGGCGAAACGCCCGGGCGACACCCGGGAGTCTAAAAGGAACCGGGAATGGGGCAGTGGGCGGGGTGGAGCACCCTCGGGTAAATACAAAAAAAACCGTACCGGGAAGCAAAACGACACGGGGGGCAGAAGGGAGATCAAAAGCCCTCTGGCGAACCCCGTCCACGGGGGGAGGGAAAAAGGGTAAAAAAAAGAAGAAAACGCACAAAAAGAGAAGGCGGAGAAATTGGTGACACGGAACGAACAGCCCGCCTAACGGCGTCGGAAATATAAGGGAGTCGAAAAATGGGGACGGGGGGAAAAACAAATAAGCAAAGGGGCCGGGAGGGGCTTGTGCGCGCCGACCGAAAAGCGAGAAAGGGCGGCCGGAAAGATTACCCCCCCGCGAACAAGACAAACCCCCCCCCCGCAAAATGAAACCCGTGCGTGCAAAGGACCCTAACACGGGTGCCTCCCGGGTAGCGCGTGGGAAAATAAACCGAGGTGGCCCAAGGCCGCCTGCGCCCCCGGAGCGCAAGAGGCAACCACGACCGGACTCACGGCCGTCAAGCTGTGTAACCCACCGGGGAAGGGCGGGCCGCGCCGGGACCGGAACGGGCCGAACAGACCAGCGCTGCGAACTAGCGGCAGCCTGAAATAGCCTCGGCGCGAGTAGTAAGAAGTCGGGCATGCCGCTGAGAATGAACAATCGATAAACACGCCTCGGCGGGAATAAGAGGAACATGAAACGAAATGTGTGGGGTTTGGGGTACGCGGAAGGCGCCCGGCCTCCGAAACCCCCCCCACCGGAAGGGGACATGACAGCCGACGCGGGGGGAGGGGGGGAGGGCAAGGGGAAACAACAAAGCGGGGCGCGAGGTAAAAAAGACCCCCGCCGTCAAGGTAGGGGCCAACCGAAATCGAGAACGTGCGCCGGGCGGACGGAACAGCATTTAGAAGGGGAAAGGCGTCGCGCGAAACGGGGCCAAAGAAGGACGGGACCAGCGGGAGCGGGAATAACAGAAGGTAGCCCGGCCCGGCGCGAACACCCAACACAGCCGACTACAATCCGACAGAGAGCCCCGGTGCGGGTTGGCCGGCGGGGGGAAAGGGCGGGAAGTGGGGGAACCCCCCGGCCCCCCATGTCGGGGCCCCATCTAGGCGCCGCACAAAAAAAAAAAACAACAAAAAAAAACCAAAAAGGAGCGGAACGCGGCGAACCACCCCAAAAACGCCAACCAGACACGGCCAGCCGTGAAATGCGAATAAAACCTGTGCTGACAGCCGTGCCCCGCAATTTAGACCCGCTCCACCCACCCATCACGTGCGTGAGGCGAACACCCACTTCAAGGGGCCGAACGGAGCCGCCACCGCGCATCCAACAAAAAGCGTACGCAGCCCCCGGCGAACCGCGCGAAGGCACCAAGGCAAACACACCCCGAACGCGCGAGACAAGAAAAACGCGCCCCCGCCGCGGGGGGGCGCATTCATGGCGGCCAAACAAACACGCGGGCCGCCCGGAAAAACCCGCCCCCCAACAGCCGCGAAATCCCCGGCTCAGCTGGGCAGCGCGCCGGCCCGCTACAGCGACCGAGAAGCCCAAAAAACGGAAAAGACGGGTGCCAAAAACACACGGCAACAGAAAGACAACAGGCGAACGAAAAAAGAGGCACCTAACCGGCGGGCACACATTTCCCCAGGCCTGCCAACCACACCCCGCGTGCCAAACTGTAATACAGGCGGGGAGGGTCGCGCAAAGGGCGGTGGGGCGCAAGGCGCGCATGCGGGGGGCCGCAGAGGCAACGAAAACGAAGGGGGGACCTAATGCACAATACAAAAAAATCCACAAAAGAATACCAAACGAACCCCCGGTCGAGACAAACAACTACAAGCTGTATTGTAAACACAAGTCGCGGCGATAAACGGTGCAGTGGGCAAAGAAGCCGAGGTGGGGGGCAGCGGGGCAACGCCCGCGAGGCCGGGCCCGGCCGGCGTCGCCGCCTGCGGTGAGGGGGAAAGGGAGCAAATGGGTGGGCGAAGGCCGACAGGAACGTCACAGGAGGTTACTTAAGAATTCAATTTTTTTTTTGTTTTACAAAAACGAATGAGAATACGCCGGGGGCGTAAGACGTAAATCCGCGATCCGCTCGGGGACGGCGGAAAGAAAAGCCGGGTCGCGCATGGCGCGGAAGGAAGCAATGGCCGGCCGGCGCCCGGCCGCGGCACAGAAAAACAGGGAAAAAAAGCACCAAGCGTTACGCGGACAGGGCAAAAAAGGGAAAGTAAAGGCGCCCCGCTGAATAAGAGCAAACTCGGCCGAAAGGGGGGGGGGGAACACGGCCGGGGAAAAAACAAAAGGTGGACGCGCGGAGGCCAACGAGGTAGGAGAAACGCACGAGAATCCCCCGGCGGGCGGGGAGGGGGCGCGCATCCCCCCCCCCATCAGAGGCAGCACTAAGGAAACCCCCCCCCCTCTCGCAAAAGAAATGCTGACGGCAGGGACGCTAACAAACCGCACGACCGGGGGGGCAACACACCAGCATGTCACGCGCCCCGCCGAATGACGGCGGGGAAAAGGGCGGGCACACCCATCCCACCCCCCCGCCATCCTCTCCCCCAAAAACACTGGAAGGGCCGGAAAAAAACCCGAAGGCTGAACGGAAAACCGCTAGACTGCTCCGCAGGTGAAAGAGGAACGCGGCAAAAAAAAGGAACGAACAACGCGGGGCCGGAAACCGCCCTGGAATGTGCGGCCCCGCAAGGCCCAGCAAGGCTCACGAAAACCGTACCGCCCGTGGGACGCCGACAACCGGAAGACAAAACGCGAAAGCAAAAGAACACCCGAAAAAAAAGGCATACCAAAAACGAAGGACCAGTCCGAAGCACACACGGGATGGCAAGGACTCCCCGGGCGGAAAAATGAAGCCGTCAACCGAAAGCGGCAAAAAAACCCGCCACCCGGCAGGCCGACGAAGGAAGGAAAAGCAGAACCGGAAGAGGAAAAGCCTAACACCCGCCAAGGCAAACCCGGGCACTGGGTCTGGAAGCAAACCGTGGCCGTGCCAACAGCCTAGCGAATCCCCCGGAGCGGAATTGTAAACTGAAACCCAGGAATGCTCGGGACAAAACGCCGCTGAATAACAAGAGCCAACACGAAGCCCGAAAAAGATGTGGGAAGGGACGTACGGGGGCGTCTGGGAAGCAAATAACAACGGAAAAAAGGCGGTGTGAACCATCCCCAAAAGAAAACCGAAGATGACCACCAACCGGGGGGGAAAGGCGAAGAAGGAACAAACGGTGCGGCAGAACGGACCCCGGAAGGCAGAAGAAAGGCTCCACACTCCCCCCTCCCCACACGGCGAAAACTGAGAAAGCGCACCCGCGGAGGAAGGCTGGCCATCTAACCGGGGCCGGGCGGGGGCCAAAAGACACCGGGGCCCGCGGGAACTGCGCGGAAGAGCAGGAGCGAAAACTGAAAAATGCAGGGCCCGAGAAAACGAACAAAAAGGTCGGATGGGCGCTGAATAAGGCGAGATGGAACAAACGCAAGAAGAAGGCAAGACGCCGGGGGAAGAAAACGGAAAGGGAACCACGAAAACCCCCAAAAATGGAAAACGACGCGCAGCACGAATCGGCCAAGTCCCGTCGCCGGGCATCATAAGAAGAAAAAACCCGAAGAACGCAGCTCGTGGGCGTGCAACGGCAAGATCCAGCCACGCAGAGGCCAAAAAAAAAAAACCAAAAGAAGACGCCCGCAGGGGGGGAAGCCGGCCGGGCGAATGGAAAGCAAAACACAAAATGCCTAAAGAACGCGAAGAAAATTCTTGGCACAGGGGCCACGGAAAAAAGAGTGGGGTGGACGGGCGCGAAAAAGGAAAATCTGAAGAAGAAAAAAACCCAACGACACCGCGCGATAGGGAGCGCCGGTAACGTGGGGCAAAAAAAGGAAGAAGGTCCAAAACCCGGGCGTGACGGAACGGGTACAACAGGACGATAGAAAAAAAAAGACCCCGAACACAAAACCCACACAAAAACCAGGGGCGCCACTAAGCGGACCAGGGGGCAAACAGGGCGGTCGAACCGGCAAGGGGGGGGGGGGGAAATAAAGGCCAAACGAGGACTGGGGTGAAGCAGGGGTGGAAATGGCGAGGGAAAACAAACCGGCGGGAACGAAGCAGGTCTAAAGTCGGAAAAGGAGGACGGCAGAACACCGAAGGGTCCGGGGGGACAGACATTCTTGTACCATCGCCTAGCACCATAGGGGGGTACAAAAGTGTCCGGACGGCAAGAATTAGGGAATAGACTAGTGCCCCCCTGCGTGGGGTGGCAAAATGCGGGGGTGGGAAGGAAAACACGCAACGCCGTGCGAAAACGGAGTCGACAGAAAAGGGAGGCGCCGCGCGGTCTAATAAACCGACAAAAACTGCTAATGAGCCTCACCCGAGCGGCACACGAACTCCGTCTTTGAAGCACAGGAAAAACAGGCGTTCGGGCAAGCGAACGGGCCGAAAGGCGGTGCGGACTGAGGCACTCCGCGGCCCCCGCCCGCCGGCGCCTAGAAAGCGCTGGTGCAAAGAAACCAATAAACCGGCTGGAATTGGGGGTGGTCGACGGGGGAAATACAAGACCAACGAAATGGCGTCCCGAAAACTCGTAGGAAAACGGACTGCGGCCCAACCAGAGGGGCGCCGGCGCTAGAACCGCAAAAAAAACAGAAAAGGCCGAGAATTCTGGGAGAAAACAGCGCCCAGGACGAAAAAGGCTGTCGCCTGCCATTCCCCAAAGCGGCAGACCAAGCGAGAGATGGCTAAAGTGGCGCCGCCGAGGAAAAATAATCCAAAGGGTTTCAGATAAACGGTCGGCTAGACGCTCCGCCTATCGAGACAGCAACCATGCGCTGCACACAACGGAGGATTAAATTCCCAAGTGGCGTTAAGCAAAAGACTAGCTTGGCGGGGCGCGGAAAAAAATGTATCGCGGCAAAAACACTCGGAACGCCGACGCCGTCCAACAATCGTAACACCGAGCGGGCCCCCCGCCGCCGCTGGACAAGCAAACGACTGGAATGCCGCCGGCCAAAAAAAAGGCCTTCGGCCGGGAGGTTCGCAGCAGTCGCAGGCGTGAGGAGACGTCCCGACAGCACGCTCCCGGAATCGGCGCGTAAGGTAAGGTACAAAGGGAAGGCGGACGAATACTTGGAAGACCCAAGGTGGCAGGACGGCGGGTGAACTCCCTGCGCGCGGGGGCACGCACACGAAAGGGCTAGAGGAGACGCTTGTGTCGACGGACAGGCAGCGAGGCAGCCAAACACCATGGAGCAGCACACCACAAGTCCAAGCCACAGAAGGAAGAATAGAACAAGCGCGGAATCAGAAACCGAACAGAAAGGGCGGAAAAAAAGCGACACACCAAACTACCGCCAGCCCTTCGGGGGTCCGAAACGGCAAAAAAGACAAATCTGGGCCCCGGCGCGGAGAACAAAAAGAAGGACCGTAAACACCCCAAACCGAATAGTAGTCATGAGGATGCACCGTTTAATTTGCGGGCCAAGAAATCGTTGCACGGGGGACACAAAGCATAAAACTCGAGGGAAGGCACCAACGCAGCCACCGGACTGACGGAAAAACACATATAAAAGGCAGGTCGTTTA
>NZ_BAAAXZ010000109.1:0-16880 GCF_039535865.1 Streptomyces thioluteus | reverse complement strand
CAGCGTCGAGGTGATGACCAGCGCGGCCTGCTGGACCGGTTCCTCGCGGTCAGCGAGAAGTTCCAGGGTCGGCGGTCTCTTCGGCGGCATCATGAAGGCGTGGCCGGACAGCTTGGACACGGCCCACCCGTACGGTGTCGCCACCCCGCAGCCGCTCACCGAGCAACTGCTCGACGAGCGCGCCCTCGAACTCGGTACCGAGATCCGGCGCGGCTGCGAAGTGGTCGGGCTGAGCCAGGACGAGGACGGGGTGACCGTCGAGCTGGCGGACGGCACACACCTGCGCTCGCGCTTCCTCGTCGGGTGCGACGGCGGCCGCAGCGCCGTGCGCAAGCTGCTCGGCGTCGGTTTCCCCGGCGAGACCCGCCAAGGTCGAGACGCTGCTGGGTCAGATGGAGGTCACCGAGGATCCGGCGGCGGTCGCCGCCGTCGTCGCGGAGGTCAACAAGACCCAGCTGCGGTTCGGGGTCACCGCCCCCGACGAGGACGGGGGTGTGCCGCATCGTCGTGCCCGCCGACGGGGTGTCCGAGGGCCCCATCACCGAGCCGACCCTCGAGGAGTTCAAGCAGCGGCTGCGGGAGGTCGCGGGCACCGACTTCGGCGCGCACTCGCCGCGTTGGCTCTCCCGGTTCGGGGACGCGACCCGGCAGGCCGAGCGCTACCGGGTCGGCCGGGTGCTGCTGGCCGGCGACGCGGCGCACATCCACCCGCCGACCGGCGGTCAGGGCCTCAACCTCGGTGTCCAGGACGCGTTCAACCTCGGCTGGAAGCTGGCCGCCGAGGTCAACGGCTGGGCACCGGAAGGGCTGCTGGACAGCTACCACGCCGAACGGCACCCGGTGGGCGCCCGCGTACTGGAGAACACCCGCGCGCAGATCACGCTGATGGGGACCGATCCGGGCGCGACCGCACTGCGGGAGCTGTTCTCGACGCTGATGGACTTCGAGGAGGTGAACCGCTACGTGACCGGGATGATCACCGCGGTCGGGGTCCGCTACGACTTCGGCGAGGGCCACGAACTGCTGGGCCGGCGGCTGCGGGACGTGCCGCTGAAGGAGGGCCGCCTCTACGAGCTGATGCACGGCGGCCGGGGCCTGCTCCTCGACCGCACCGGCCGGCTCTCCGTCACCGGGTGGGCCGACCGGATCGACCACGTCGTCGACGCCGGCGAGGAACTGGACGTCCCCGCGGTCCTGCTGAGGCCGGACGGCCACGTGGCCTGGGCCGGCGAGGACCAGCAGGATCTGCTCGCCCACCTGCCGAAGTGGTTCGGCGTCGCCGCACACTAGCGCGCCCGTACGGGCGTCGCCCCCGCGGGAGTTGACCGCCGGCGGCCAGGTGGTCGAGCGCCTTGCGGGTGGTGGCGCTGACGCGCCGGCCGTCGGCGTGGGCGGCGGGCGATCTCGTCCATCTCCGAGGACGGGTCGGACGGCCGGTGCGCTCGGCGGTGCAGCACACGGTGCGTACGACGGTCCCGGCCGGTCGGCCGTCGGCCGGGGCCTCCATCGGCCAGCACAGCGGTGACGGTGGAGGCGTCCCCGGTGACGCCGAGCTCCTCGTGGATCTCACGGGCCCAGGGCCTGCGCGAAGGACTCGCCGGGCTCCGGTGTGCCGCCAGGGAAGCAGGGGCACGGACGACGAGAAGCCGCCCACGCGGCGTTCGCCGACGTCGCGTTCCTGCCGGAGCACGTGGACGGCGACGGCCCCCACCTCTCCGGGCACACAGCGCCGCACAGCACGCTGCGGTATCAACCACCCTGGTGGTCGGCGGTGCCTCCGGCATCGGCGCGGCCTGCGCACAGCGGCTCGCCAAGGAAGGCACCACCACGGTGGTCGCGGACCTTGACGAGGACGGGACGGTCCGCGTGGCAAGCCGGATCACGGTCGCGGGCGGCGCCGCTCCGCCCCGCCGACTCGACGTCACCGCCCCGGACGCCGTCACGCGCGTCGTGGAGGAGGCCGCCACCATGAGAGGCGGCCTGCGGATCGTCGTCAACCGCACCGGGGGCATGGGCGCCCTCCGCCCGCTCGCCGAACTTCCTTCCGCGGACTTCGACGCCGTCATGCGGGTGAACCTGTACGGCGTCTTCCACTCGATGCGATGCCAGCCGGCCGCGATGGCCGACAGGGGCGGTGTCATCGCCAACCTCAGCTCAATCGCGGCCCGTTCGGGTTTCCGTGGCCACGCCGCCTACGCCGCCGCCAAACAGGGCGTCCCTCGCGCTGCCCCGTACTGCCACTCGCGAATACGCCGACCGCGGCATCCGGGTCCTGCCGGTGTCACCCGGCATCGTGGAGACGCCGATGACCACCGTCCTGCCGCCCTGGGCCAAGCGGGCCGCGGCGGAGCGGTCGGCCCGCGGCGCACCCCAGCCCCCGCCGGTTCCACGAACGGCCCGGCGGGCACTCGCTCATGACGGAGGGGTGGGGACGAGGAGGCCGCCGCCACCGGGCCCGCCTCCCCACCGGGAACGGCACGGCCGGCGCAGCGCCTCGCCTCCCTCTACCGGCGCGTGTGCGAGACGGGCGACGTCGTGTCGGCCATGCGCTTGCCGGTCACCGCCTCGCTCGCCGTGCCTGTCTTCGAACACGCCGACAGCGCCCCGCACGAGCTCGCGCCCCTGGAGCTCGCAGAAGGCGCCATCGGCCCCGCTCCGGTGTGTCTGCCCGGCTTCTCCCCCGCTCCCGGCAGACCCTGGCATGCCACGCTGACCGCTGCCTTCGGCGGCGAGCGGGACGTCCGAGCTCCAGCACCCCGGCATCGTCCACGGCGACGCCGTGCCACGCGACTGGGAGACCCTCGTGGACCTGCACGCCGGCACCGTGCGCAAGCGCCTCGGCGACCGCCCGTACGCCGTCCTCGGCTCCTCGATGGGCGGCTGCCCGGCGCACTCGGTGGCCGCGCGCCTCGCGGCGACCGGCACACCACCGATCGGCCTCGTCCTCATCGCCACCTGCCACGTCACCCCCGACCTCGAACACGAGCCGTGGCTGCTCTCCCTGCCCGCTCGTCTCCCCCTTCAGATGGGCGAGGGATTCGACACCGCCGTGGACGACATGGCCATGGCCGCCCTCGGCGCCTACACCCGCATCGCCCGCGGCTGGCAGCCGGAACCGGCCGACGTCCCCACCCTCCTGCTCCGCGCCACCGACGCGCTGCCACGACCACTCGCCCACGCCGGACTCGGAACGGGGATCGGAGAGCCGCGAACCTCCTGGCCGGTGCCGCACACCGCTGTGGACGCCCTCGGCGACCACTGGAGCATGACCGAGGAGCACGCCCACACGACGGCGCAGGCGATCAAGGTACGGCTCGACGCACGCCTCGCGGCCACCCGGGACACCCAGGCCTGACAGGGCCATGGGTTTGCCAAGACTACTTGGCGCGCGCCTTTCGGCCCTTTGGCGGATCGCATTCCTTCGCGGCCGCAATGAAGGGCTTGAGCGCGTCATGAAGCCTATTCAACGAGTCGGGCCCGAGCTCGATCTGGTAATACTGGACAGACGGGACCAACCTGGTTTCGAACTCGCCGCTTCCGTCCTCATCATTCTTCGCGGCCCCAACCCGCACTTCCATACCCGGGACTGCGAACGTGTGCAGATGGACGTCCCCGGTCACGGCCGGATCGAGGTCGTCGTAAGCTTCAACCTTCACCCACGTCTCCTGGGTGATGGACTGGTCTCCCACCGTCAACGTCCTGCCTCCCCTCTGCACACCCGGCTCGCCTTGCCGCGATTCGTCTACTTCGATAAACCTGGTACCCATCAGCGCCCCTTCGAAAGAACGAGCAAATCCTAGCCGGTGTTGGGGAGTTGCACTCAATCGGGAAGACGGCAGGTGGCCGCTGCTGTTTCCGGACACCCTTTGCTTCCGCTTCAACGGGTGAGTCGGCGGTGGCAGATGAGGGCGCGTGCGATGCCGGTAAAGGCCAGGAAGTGGCCGGCCCTGCGTTCGTGGCAACCGTAGGGGCGTCGGCATCCGGCGAACCGGGCCCCGGTGCGTTCAACGGCCCGGCGACGCACAGTCGGCTCGCCGGCCGGAGTCCACTCCGGGGAGGGCCCACAGCCACCGCAGCCGAGGCCCCCGGCCACCCGAAGGCCCACCCACACACAACCGACCGTGCCGCAGTCCCGGGAGGAGCCCGAGCCGGCATCGTCCCGGGACTGGACCCCACCGGCCACTCCGTCATGCTCCCGCGTCAATCCGATCCGGCGGCGCACAGGCGGGTCAGGACGCGGTCGTGGCGGGCGGCGGTGATGTCGTGTGTGCAACTGGGCTGGGCGGCGGGTATCCAGATCAGGCGGCCTCTCTTGTCGGCCAGAGCAAGGAAGCGCAGTCCGTGGCGGCGGTGTTTGCCGGGGGGGAGTTCCGTCGGTTGGCTTTTCCAGTGCGGCGTTGGGTGGGGATGAGGGTGCCGTCGATCAGCACCATCTCCCCCGCCCCGCTTGGCGACGTTCGTCTGGACCGCGCCGTGCGACAGCACAGCCCGGCGCGGCAACCGAACAGCGGGCACGGCAGGACGGCAGCTCCCAACTACGTTGAATATCAAGGCGCTTCGCTTCGTCGTACACATGCCGCACTGCTACGGTGCCCCACATCGTCAGCGGCTGTCAGGCATCAGCCGTGTCACGGCACCCGTGTGCCTGTTCTCCCTCCTCCTAATGCCCTTCCCTTGGCTCGAATTGGAGCGTTGACGCCCTTCTCCGGCGGTCTGTCGCAGTTCCAGAGCGCCGTGGCGTTGTTCTTGTCCGCTCCGTCCGCTACGGGCCTTCGCCGGCCGCGGGCACCCGGAGCTTGCGACAGGCCGGTGTGGCGCTGTCCCGCAAACGGCTACGAAGCCCGCGTCGGCGACCGGTTCGTTCCCTCTCCCACCACGCTCCGGCGGCGGGCTGATCGTGCCACGTCGCGCCGGTGTCTGCCGTCCAACCGGCTCTGCTGCCGACGGGGGGTGTCCGCTGATGGTGAGCTACCACCCGGCCGGCCATGACACCGCTCTCTACGCGGCGGTGCAGTACGTGAAGGCCGGGCACTGGATGCAGATGCGGCAGCTGCTGGACCAGATGGGGACCTGGCGGGAGTGGACCGCTCGCACGCAGGTGCTGGGCGTAGTGGCTGCCCGGTGCAACGTGGTCGAGTTGTGGGTGCAGGAAGAGCCGCAGAGTGTCGCTGCTCGGGTGATGTACGCCAGGGTGACCACTGAGCGGGCGCTGGACGCCCATCGCAGCAGAGCTTCGGCGGAAGTACCCGCGGCGGGCCGCGAGGCATGGCACCGCATACTCCGGGTGCTCCAGGTCGGCCCGGGATCGGCGTATCTCAGCCGACGGGCGGTCTCAATGAACTTCGCCCGCTGGTCGGTCTCCAAGGCGCCGCTCGGCTCGCCGCTGCTTCTCCTGGAGGAGTTCGAGGCGACCCGCAGCGCCTGCCTGCGGCGGCTCAAGCCGCCACCCCACGCGGGAAGACGCCCGCGAGTACCTGTTGGCTCCGCGGGCGGGCGCCGCCGCCATATCTCGCTGACGTCCCAGCAGCCACCCTGCCCCCTTTCCCTTTCTGCTCTTCCCTTCTTCCCCGTGCGGAGATTGTCGATGCGTACATCAGACGACGACGAGCGCATACTCAAGGAGCTCGGCTACACCCAGCAACTCCACCGGCGCATGGGCGCCTTCGGTAACTTCTCCGCTTCCCTGTCGGTCATCTCCATCATGTCCGGGACGCTGCTGCTCTTCGGCTACGGCCTGAACAGCGGCGGGCCGGCAGTGGTGGTGTGGGGGTGGCTCGCCGTGGGGCCGCCGGTGCTGTGCCTGGCCGCGGCGCTGGCCGAGATCACCTCCCGCTACCCCACCAGCGGCGGCCTGTACTACATGGCCCGCCGGCTCGGCGGTGAGCGGTGGAGCTGGTACACCGGCTGGCTCAACCTCCTGGGGCTGCTCGGCGGGATCGCGGCCCAGGACTACGGCATCGCGACCTTCACCGCCGCCTGGGCGAACCTCCAGTTCGGCTTCGAGCCGACACCACGGTCCCTGCTGGTCATGTACGCGGTCATCCTCGCGCTGCACGCGCTCCTGAATCTTCTCGGCACCCGGCTGATGAACGTCCTGACCTCCCTGAGCGCGTGGTGGCACCTGACCGGGGCCGTCGTCATCATCGGCGCCCTGACGCTCGTCCCCTCCCACCACCAGCCGACCGGCTTCGTGTTCTCCGAGTTCACCAACAACACCGGCTGGACGAGCCCCATATACGTGATCCTGCTGGGCATGCTGCTGCCGTGCTTCGCCTTGGCCGGCTACGACACCTCGGCCCACCTCAGCGAGGAGACCAGCGGCGCTTCCGTGGCCGCGGCGCGCGGGATCATCCGCTCGGTGGCGGTGTCCTGGATCGCCGGCGGCATCCTGCTGGCCGCCCTGCTGTTCGCCGTCCAGGACTACGCCGCGACGCTGGGCAGCGAGACCGGGGTGCCGGTGGCGCAGATCTTCCTGGACGCTCTGGGTGTGGCGACGGCGAAGGCGCTGCTGCTGGTGATCATCGTCGCGCAGTTCCTGTGCGGCTACACCGTCACCGCCTCCGCCAGCCGCATGATCTACGCCTTCGCCCGGGACGGCGCCCTGCCCGGCTCGGCGCGCTGGCAGAAGGTCACCCGCCGTACGGCCATCCCGGCCAACGCCGTCTGGCTCGCCGTCGGTGTCGCCTTCGTGCTTGCCCTGCCGTCCCTGTATTCCGCCACGGCGTTCTCGGCGGTGACCGCGATTTCCGTCGCGGGTTTCACCCCGGCCTACGCCATCCCGGTGCTGCTGCGCCTGCGCCACCCAGGCCGGTTCACCCCCGGGCCCTGGCACCTGGGCCGCTGGAGCCGGCCGATCGGCTGGGTGGCAGTGCTCTGGGCAGCCGGGGTATCGGTGCTGTTCCTGCTGCCGCAGTCCAGCCCGGTCACCGCCACGAGCTTCAACTACACGCCCGGCGCCCTGCTGGTGGGCCTCGCCATGGCCGCCCTGTGGTGGCGCGTCGGACGCCGCTCCTACGGAGTGCCCCGCTCCGGCACAACGAACGCCCACGACCAGACCGAAGAGGCCGAGAACATCATCTGACGGCACCAGAACCTCATGCCGCACACAAAGTCCCCCTGCCGCAGAGGCCCTCAAAGGCATCCACCACCCGCTCAGGAGCCTGGCCCAGCACACCACGTCATGGAGGCACCGTGACCGTTTCCGCGGAGTCCATCGAATCGGTACAGCAACTCACCACGGTCTGGCGGACCCTGATGCTCGACCGCGACGCGGACGCGGACGTGCGCGACCTTCCGGGCATCGCCGTTCGCTGGGCCGACAGCCGGTTCGGGTTCTTCAACTGCATCACCCTGACCGAGGCGGAAGCGGGAGCGGAGCTCCTCAGGCACCGTCTGGGCCAGGCCGCGGACATCATGCGGACAAAGAAGCACCCGGGCTTCCTGTGGCTCTTCGAAGACCTTCTCGACGACGAGGCCCGCTCCGCGCTGGAGACGACGGCCGAGCAGGCCGGCTCCAGTACACCTTCCCCGGTACAGGCATGGCCGGCGACCTGCTCCCATCCCCGAACCGGCCCACCCCGACCTGACGTTCACCCGCGTACGCACCGACGAGCAGGGCCGCCGCCGGCCGCACCACCGAAGCCCACACACTGCGCACCTGGGCCAACACCCCCGGCGCTGTCCTCGCCGTCCCCTGGATCAACGCCACCGCACAACGCATCTGCCCCCCCGGGCGCGCCATTCGCCGACCGGACCCCTCCGACAACACGGCCGGGGCCTTCCGAACCGCGCCTGTCAGAGACGCAAGCCAAAAGGGCCCGGGACCGCCAACGCTGCCGGTTCGCACCCGCGTCCTCGCCTCGGGCACTCCCACCGTTCCGGCACCCCGATGTCACCCGAAAGGCCGGCTCCCGTCTGCATTGCCCGAGTGGCCCCCATTCACCCTGCCGAAGACACACTGCGGGTACGGGGCCTTACTCGCCTATCAGCAGGCACGACTCGATGAACTTCCCCTGTCCGTATGCAAGTTGGCTGCACGTCACGCCCAGCGCCCTGCCGGGTTCCGCCCCCGCACGGGCACGGAACCCCTAGGACGATCACAACCTCACACAGTCCCTAGTGGAGCGGGAGTTGGCCGATGGTGGCGCTGGCTCGGTGGTGGTCGCCGTGGATGAGGTAGGCGATCTCGGCGCACGGTGCCGGTGTGAGGCCGCGGTGAAGCAGCGGGGTGCGCACGAGCATGCCCGCCGGTTTGCCGTCGGCCACGGCCTCGACGACGATATCGCCGTCCTCAGGAACGTTCCGGTCGGACGCGGTTGGGAGGCTCACCCCAGGGGGCATCAGCCCCGCGCCCTGCCGAACAGTGTCAGTACCACCGCGGTGACACCGGCGAGAACAGTGACCGTGGGCAAGGGCCAACGCCCCTTCTCCAGGGCTGCGACCCGGCGGTCCAAGTCCTCGACGGCCTTGTCGGTCTGATCATTGCGCTGGACCAGGAGCGCCAACTGGCCGTCGATCCGGGCAAGGCCAGCCTCCAGGGCATTGCGCAGTTCGGCGAGGGCAAGAGGCAAGAGCGGCTTCGCCCTCCGGCACGCCCCCTCCCCGGCTCTGAGCTGCATCACGGTGTGGATTGCGCAAGGGCGCCGTTCGGGTGCCCGTGACACCGCGCTCGTCATGGCTGCCGTGAGGCTCGATGTCGCGCTGTCAGGATGGCCGGGCCGCCGTACGGGGGTGCGCTCCGGTCGTTGTGCTGGTGGAGGGTGTGTTGGGCTCACGTCGTCGGCTGCCGCGTCTGCTCGGGGGTGCGGCCGGTGTGGGGGCGTGGATGCCGGAGTGGCTGGTGCGGGTGGTGTGGCCGCGGTCGGCACCGGTCCGTTGGACGGAAGCGGTACACGTCGTGGCGGCCTTGGTCTTCCCGCTCGCGGCGGGGATGTTCGCGGGCAGTGTGGCCGAGGGCTCGGTGGCGTTTTTGGGCTCCCTGGCCGGGTACATCGCCGACCGGAAGGGGCCGCTGCGCAAGCGGGTGACGTACAACGTCCTGGGCTGCTGTTTCGGGCTGGCCGGATGGGTCGTGGGGCTGCGCGTCTCGGCTACCGCTGGATGGCTCCCCGTTGTCGTCTTCGCGGCGGTCGGCGGAGCGGCTGCGTTGATCAGCGTGGTCAACGGGCTGCTGTCGGCCAGCGGCTTCCTGCTGTTGGTCTTCGCCTGCATCGGTATGGGGACGAGCAGCCTGACGCTCGTGCAGGTCCCTGCATCGTTGCTCTTTGTGGGCGGCGGTGTCTGGGCCACCGCCGTGTCGGTGCTGGTGTGCCTGGCCGGTGGCCGGCGCGTGCCGGAACGGCAGGGAGTGGCCGAGGTGTACCGGGCCGTCGGCCGCCTGCTCGGCGCCACCGGCACCGACCGGGTGCCGGTGGCCAGGTCCGAGCTGGTCGACGCGGGCCGCGCGGCGTGGGACACCCTGACGGGAGCGCGCGCCCGCAGCGGCGGCCACAACGCCGAGTTCCGCCGCCTGGCCGCCCTGCTCAACGCCGCCGTTGTGCTGACCGACGCGGCCGTGCGCGTAGCCCGCACACGCCGCTCGGCACCACCCGGCTACCAGGCGTGGGCCGACGGCGCGGCCGACGCCATCCAGCGCGGGCTGACACCCGCAGCTCCACCCGCGCCACCACCCGAAGCGGCCCAGGACACCGCCGTACAACAGCTGCAGTACGCCTGCACCGCCGTCGCGGACCGGCCGGGCCGGCCGGCGGAGGCGCCCGGCTCCGCAGACTTCCTCCCCACAGCGCCGCCCCCGCTGGGGCAACGGCTCACCGCCCTCGCCGATCGGGTGCTGGGCGGACGCCAGACATGGGAACACGTGGCCCGGATGGCCCTGTGCATGGCCGCCGCCCAAATGGTGGGCTCCGCCACACACCTGTACCGCTCCTACTGGGTCCTGCTGACCACCGCGATCGTACTCAAGCCCGACACCGGCTCGGTCTTCGCCCGCAGCGTGCAACGCTGTCTCGGCACCCTCGTGGGCACCGGCATCGGCGCCATGGTCCTGGACCTGGTCCCCACCGGCCCACTGCTGCTGCCCTTCATCACGCTCTACGCAGCCATGCTGCCCATCGCCATGGCCCGCAACTTCGGCATGTTCGCCACCTTCCTCACCCCCCTCGTCGTCACCATCATCGACATCGGCACCAGAACCGGGGAGAGCCTCTTCGCCGCCCGCATCCTCGACACCGCGGCCGGATGCGCGATCGCCCTCGTCCCCGGCTACCTCCTGTGGCCCACCACCTGGCACCCCCACCTCAGCACCCACACCGGCAAAGCCGCCCGAGCCCTGCACCGCTACCTCAACGACGCACTCGGAACCAACCCCGCACGCGGCCCCGCCGCCCGCCGCCACGCCTACAACACCCTCGCCGACCTACGCATCGCCCTCCAGCGCACCTTCTCCGAACCACCCCCCATGTCCACCAGAGCCGCCACCTGGTGGCCCGTCGTCGTACAACTGGAACGCACCGCCGACGCCATCACCATCGCCACCGCACACTGCGCCGGAGGCTGCGCAGCCGACCGCCACGCCCTCCACCAGCTCTCCCGGGCGCTGGGCGAACTGGCAACCGCCCTCGAACGCCACCACACCCCCACCCCGCCCAACCTCCCGCGCGACGGACTACTCCATGCCATCGCCCAGGAAACCGAGACCACCTACCGGATCATCGCCGCCCTCAACCCCGACAGCGATGGCTGAGGGGCGTGTCAGTGACTCCGTAAACCCTTTCCAATCTCATGTTGTGGTGGCGTGGTGGAGGGGGAGGACGGCTTTGACCGTGTCGGTGATGCGGGTGGTGCTGTAGTTCATCCGCAGAGAGGTGCCGTCCAGGGTCACGAAGGCCTTCCGGGCGGCGATCCGCACGGCGTCCTCGAGCGCGGGTATGAGGGCGGCCAGGACCTCGACGGCCTCGTACACGTAGCGGCAGACCGTGGCGACACCAATCGCGAACCCGATGGCGAGCCGAGCGCAGGTGTCACTGCACCGAAAATGGGCGAGCACCAGCAGAGCCTGTCGGCTGGCCGTCAGCCGCCGCCAGCGGGTACAGCGAATCCGCTGAGCTACGTTGCGGGTGCGAGCATCGTTGACAACAAACCGTCGCTCTTTTCCTAACTACCTTGAGTTGGGCAGGAGTTGGCCGGTGGCGGCGAGGTGGTCGAGGACTTCGCCGGCGGTGGCGCTGGCCCGGTGGTGGTCGCCGTGGGTGAGGTGGGCGATCTCGGCGATTTCGGCGCGCGGTGCCGGCGTGCCGGTGTGGGCCGCGGTGAAGCAGCGGGTGCGCACGAGCGTGCCCGCCGGTTTGCCGTCGGCCACGGCCTCGACGACCAGCAGCGGGGGTGACGGTGGCCGCGTCCAGGGCGACCCCGAGTTCCTCACGGATCTCGCGGACGAGTGCCTGCCCGGCGGTTTCACCGGGTTCCGGCTTGCCGCCGGGCAGATAGAACCGGGAGCGGCCGTGGCTGCGGGTGGCGAGGAGCCGACCGTGTTCGATCCGGATCCACGCCACCTTCTCGATGACCTCGGGCACAGCGTCAGGAGGCCGTGGGGGCGCCGGCCACGCGGCGCTCGCCGCCGTTGCGTTCCTGCCAGAACCGGTACACCTCGACGGCCTCCTCGCGCGGCTCGTGGCGCATCGGCAGGCGCCGCTCGTTCCACGGCTTGGCGAACTCCTCGTAGAAGGTGTTCAGTTCGAAGTACGTGCGGTCGTCGACGTAGTGGGGCTCGTACGCGTCGCGGGTGGTGAGGAAGACGACCTCGTCCGGCGAGCAGTAGTAGAGCGAGCCCAGGCACATCGGGCAGGGGTGGGCGAGGACGTAGATCGTGGTGCCGGTCAGGTGCTCGGTGCCCAGCTTCGTGCAGGCCTCGCGGATGGCGAGGATCTCGGCGTGGGCGGTGGGGTCGTTGGTCTGGGCGACCCGGTTCGGGCTCTCGGCGAGGATCTCGCCGTCCTTGACGATGACGGTCGCGAACGGGCGGCCGCCCTCGGCGACGTTCTGCCGGGCGATGTCGATGGTGCGCTGGACGAAGTCCATGGAAACCTCCTTGGGGAACGGGCGGGGCGGGCCGGTGCGGCCCGCCCCGGTGTCATGTCAGAAGGGCTTGGTCGGCAGGTACTTGCCGTCCAGGGTGATCACGGCGCGCTCGCCGCCGTCGGGGTCGGCGACCTTCTTCACGTCCAGCTTGAAGTTGATCGCGGAGATGATGCCGTCGCCGAACTGCTCGTGGACGAGGGCCTTGAGGGTGGTGCCGTAGACCTGGAGCATCTCGTAGAAGCGGTAGATCGTCGGGTCGGTGGGGATGCCGCCGGGGATCGAACCGCGGGTGGGGATGGTCTGCAGCGTCATCGCGTCGTCGGCGTCCAGACCGAGGAGTCCGGCGACGGCCTCGGCCGCGGCCTTCGGCAGCGGGTGCTGGCCGAGCACGGCGGCGGTGACGAAGGCGACCGAGAGGCCCGTGGTGTCGGCGATCTGCTGCCAGGAGAGGTCCTTGCGGACCTTCGCCTCGACGGCCTTGGCGGCCAGGGCCTCACGAGCGGTGTTGTCGAACTGTGCGTGCACCATGGGAAGGGTTTCCTTTCGGGTGTGCCGCTCCACGGAAACGGAAAGGGAGGAGGAGCGGCGGGGTTCCGGGGGGTGGTCCCGAGCACGGAGGTGCCGCGGGGACCGGGTTCGAGGGGGCCGCGGTCAGGCGGCGAGGGCGGTCGGCCGGCCGGTGAGGTCGAGTTCCTCGACGGCGCCGCTGCCGATGTCGTAGGACCAGCCGTGCAGCGTGACCGTGCCCTGCTCCAGGGCGCGGGCCACCGAGGGGTGGGTGACCAGGTTCGCCAGCTGGGCGCGGACGTTGCTCCGTACGAGAGCGTCCACTCCGGGGGCGAGGGTGCGGGCCCGTGCGGCGTCCGCGTGACGCAGCCAGTCGGCGGTCGTCGGCATGGCGCCCAGGTCGTGGCCTTCGGCCAGGGCGGTCATCGCGCCGCAGGCGGAGTGCCCGCAGACGACGATGTTGCTGACGCCGAGAGCGGCGACCGCGTATTCGATGCTGGCCGCGACGCCGTCCGTGCGGGGTGCGTAGGCGGGCACGAGGTTGCCGGCCGTGCGGATGACGAACAGCTCGCCGGGCTCACACCCGGTGATCAGCTCCGGGACGACGCGGGCGTCCGAGCAGCCGATGAACAGCGTGTGCGGTGCGTGGTGGGTGGCCAGGTGGGCGAACAGGTCCTCCTTGGCCGGGAAGACGTCCCGCTGGAATCGGGCGACACCTTCGGCGAGGTCGGTCATGGGTCACTCCCTTCGGTGGTTGCCGTCCGTAGGGGCCGGCGAGATCCACCATGCATGACCTCCCTCTATAGAGTCCAAGACTTGGTATCCATGATTGCTATTGGTGCGATCTATAGTTGCTCCCATGGCTCTGGAACTGCGTCATCTGCGCTATCTGCTCGCCGTGGCCGAGCACGGCAACTTCACCCGCGCCGCCGAGGACCTGCACATCTCCCAGCCCACGCTCTCCCAGCAGGTCAGACAGCTGGAGCGGACCCTTGGGGTCCAGCTGCTGGACCGCACCGGCCGCACCGTACGGCTCACCGACGCCGGCGAGGCGTACCTGCACCACGCCCGCCGCGCCCTGCGGGACCTGGCGGCCGGCGAACGCGCCGTGCACGACGTGCAGGACCTCTCCCGCGGCCATCTGCGGCTGGCCGTCACCCCGACGTTCACCGCCTACCTCGTCGGGCCGCTCACGGCCGAGCTCCACTCCCGGCATCCCGGAATCACCCTGACCGTCGAGGAGTTGACCCAGGACCGCATCGAGGCCGGCCTGCTCGCCGACGAACTCGACCTGGGCATCGCCTTCACCGGCCCCCACCTGCCCGGCGTCGCCGCCACCGCCCTGTTCACCGAGACCCTCAGCCTGGTCACCGGCGCCGACCGGGCCGGCCCGGACCAGGACCGGCCGCTGCCCGTACGCGAACTTGCGGACCGGCAACTCGCCCTGCTCACCGCCGACTTCGCGACACGCGCCCACATCGACGGCTACTTCGGGGAGCACGGCGTCAGGCCCCGCATCGCCGTGGAGGCCAACTCCGTCCAGGCCCTCACGGAGATCGTCCGGCGCACTCCGCTCGCCACAGTGCTGCCCGACGCCATCGCCCGCGCCCACCCGGGCCTCGCCCCCGTCCCCCTCTCCCCCGCCCTCCCCACCCGTACCGTCACCCTCCTCGGCCGCACGGATGCCTACCGGAGCGCCGCGGCGCGCGCCTTCGCCCGCCTCGCCCGGGAGTACGGGGGCGAGCAGCCGGGGTAGGGCCCTATACCCTTCCCCCATGACCCCGCAGCACCTCGCCGACCTCGCTCACCTGCGGCGGGCTCGGGACCTGATCGACCGGGAGTACGCGCGTCCGCTCGACGTCCCGGCGATGGCCCGCCACGCGCTCATGTCGCCGGCGCACTTCTCCCGGCGGTTCCGGGCCGCCTACGGCGAGACGCCGTACGGCTACCTCATGACCCGCCGGATCGAGCGGGCCATGGCACTGCTCCGGGCGGGGGCGAGCGTGACGGACGCGTGCATGGCGGTCGGCTGTACCTCGCTCGGCTCGTTCAGCTCGCGGTTCTCCGAGCTCGTGGGCGAGTCGCCGAGTGCATACCGTGCCCGGGAGCACCCCGCCGTCGCGGCGATGCCCGCCTGTGTGGCGAAGGTGCGCACCCGTCCGGCCAGGGACGCATCGAGCAGGATTCGAGAAGCGGGGCGCGGGGCCGCCGCCTAGCGTGGGCCGCATGACCATCGCACTTCAGTACTGCCACATCACCGTCAACGACGTGGACGAGGCGCTCGCCTTCTACCGCGACGCCCTCGGGCTCGACGTACGCAACGACGTCTCCTCGGGCGAATTCCGCTGGGTCACCCTCGGCAGCCCGACCCAGCCGGGCCTCGACATCGTGCTCTCCGAGCCGCACGCCGGGCGGTCCCGGGCCGACGGCGACGCTCTTCAGGAGCTGCTCGTCAAGGGCGTCCTGCCGATGACCGTCTTCCGCACCGACGATCTCGACGCGACCTTCGAGAAGGTGCGGGCGTCCGGCGCCGAGGTGCTGCAGGAGCCCGTCGACCAGCCCTGGGGCCCGCGCGACTGCGCGTTCCGCGATCCCTCGGGGAACATGGTGCGGATCTCGCAGGAGCCGAAGAGCTGAAGGCCCGGCCCGACGGCCCGGTCTCAGCTTGTTCCTCGTCGCCGGGCCCGGCCATGCGGTCACTCCTTGGAGTGATCGCAGTGCATGGGGGCGGCCTTCCTCGTGATCCTGAACTCTGCGACGAGTGGGCTTGATTCGGTTTGACGGACATCCGAGATCAGGGGCCTCGGCCCCGGAAGGATGTCCACCATGGAGAGCATGGCCAAGAAGAAGCCGCGCCCTCGCCGTTCGTTCACGCCGGAGTTCAAGGCCGAGATCGTCGAGCTGTGCCGCCGCGGTGACCGCTCGGTCGGTCGGATCGCCAAGGACTTCGACCTGGCAGAGACTGCGGTGCGTCTGTGGGTGGCCGAGACCGACGCGGGCGAGCGGGAGGGCCTGACGAGCAGCGAACGGGCTGAACTGGCCGCGCTGCGGCGGGAGAACCGCCGCCTGCGGGAGGACGTGGAGATCCTCAAGCGGGCCACGGCCTTCTTCGCGACGGAGACCCGGTGAACATCCACCCGTTCATCGAGGCGGAGAAGCAGAGCGGCCACAACGTCAAACGGGCAGGTGAACTGCTGAAGGTCTCCCGTGCCGCCTTCTACGTCCACCGCACCGGCGCCCCGGGCCCGCGTACGGTGAGGGACGCGGAGCCGACCGAGAAGATTGCCGGGGTTCACCGGGACTCGCGCGGGACCTATGGAGCCCCGCCCGTCCATGCCGTCCTGCGGCGCGAGGACGTGCGATGCGGACGCCGCCGCGTCGCCCGGCTGATAAGAGACCATCTCATTTGGAGAATCTGCGGTAGCGGATGAGGGTGCAGGCGATGCTGGTGAAGGCCAAGAAGTGGGCGGCTTTGCGCTCGTAGCGATGATGGAGACGGCGGCAGCCGGCGAGCCAGGACATCGTGCGTTCGATGGTCCAGTGGTGCCGGCCCAGCCGCTGTGCGGTCTCGATGCCCTTGCGGGCAATGCGGTGGGTGATGCCGCGTCCACGTAACCATTGCCGCAGGCCGATCTCGTCGAGAACCAGGCGATGGAGCTTCGCCGGCCCGACACCTCCGCCTCACGCGTCCACTGGGCCTCCACCGCGAACATGACCCGCGCGCCTCACCACACCGAGTCCCACCTGGCGCGACACCCTGAAGCTGGCCGCATGAACGTCACCGAACTCCTCGCCGTCCTCCAGGCCCAGCACGACGAGGCCACTGCCCGGGCCGGTGAACTACACGGCCAGATCGAGCACTTGTACCGCCGCCCTGGCCGGGACCGAGGCCCGACTCGCGGACCTGGACACCGCCCGGAAGGTCACTCGGAGGCCGCACCCGGCAGGAAACCGAACCCGACCCGCCCGAAACCAGCACCGCCTACCAGGCCATCGTGAACGCCTTCAACCAGCACCCCGGCCAGGCATTCCGAGCCGTGAGCTGCACGAACTCCTCGGCATGCCCACCCACGAGGCGTCCGTCAACAATCACCCCGCAGCCGCCTCGGACCGCCTCACCCGCCAAGGCTTCCTCACCCAACCCGAACGAGGCCGCTACCAGAACGGACTTAACGTCACTTAGTACTCCAGCAGGATTTTGGGTGTCCTGACCTGCGGATTTGGCTGGGCGGCTGGAGTGTAGCGGGCTGCGGTGCGGTCAGGGGCGGTCTCGGGAGGACCGTCCCTCCATCGTGTGG